>JAOUIC010000386.1 GCA_029884275.1 Gemmatimonadota bacterium
CTCGCCGAATCAAGCTGTCCCGAGGCGGGGTCCCAGCGTGCCTCCCCGGCCCGCGGCGCTCCCCTCGCCAGCCGGCGCACTCGATGGCCGCCGGTGGTCAGGAACGGGAGCAGCGATCTCCCGATCAGCCCGCCGGCGCCGGTCACGACGACGGTGAGGGGAGTCTCGCTGGCGAACCGGGCGTGCGCCGCGAGGTCGTCGCGGAGCGTGTCGTGGCGGTAACGGAATCCCCGGGCCAGGCGCCGCTCGACCCAGCCCTCGCCCAGACTCCCCAGCGACCCCAGTGGCAGCTGGTACGCGATCTGATCGATCAGCTGGCACCGATCGGGGCCCAGTGGCTCGAAGCGATGCGTGTGCACCCACCGTGCGAAGGGGCCCTCCACCTGCTCGTCCACGAAGAGCCGGCCCGGGATTCCGTCACGGTGCCGGGCGACCCACCGCCGGGTTGCTCCCCCGGCGGAGAGCGCCAGCTCCACCCTTCCCTCCGCGAGTGTTCCCTCCCGGCGGATGACCCGCACCGCTTCCCACGGGGGCGTCAGCCGCTCGAGCGCTCCCGGGCGCTCGTGCCACTCGTAGGCCGCCTTGGCGGACACGGGCAACTCGGTGCTGAATTCCAGCGTAGTCATAGGGACCGGATCCTTCCACCCAGCGATTCCGGGTGAAAGATAGGGTCCTCGCCGCTGGACGCTGTGGCACGGTGTCGTATCTTCTTCGTCCGGCTCGCCCCGCGAGCCCGGTCGGCCGGCACCCCTCGGGAGGATTCCAGACTCGTGACTTCAGCCCCGCGCGACCCGGTTCGCGACTTCCTCAGGCGGAGCGGCGCCCCGCCGGGGATCGTGGCGCAGGGCTTTCGCGGCCTGGTCGAGCATTGGGAGCGCGTGGTGGAGAGGATCGCCGGCGGCCAGGACCAGCGCCTCGAGGACTACCTCAACGACATGGACACCAGGCAACTGCTGGCGAACGCCATGGGGCTGGTGCCCGCCGAGATCGGGGCGGTGTTTGCCGCCCGCGTCGCCGCCGCCGACGGTCGCCTGCGGCAGCAGCTGGTCCCGGCGGGCCGCTGCCTCTGGGGGGCGATTGCCGCGGCGGACATGGGCCTGAGGGAGGGCTCGAACTGGTGGTACTTCGAGCGGCCCCGTGCCCCCGGACCGATGCTGCGCCACGACCTCGAGGGCTCGTGACCGGCGCCGCACGCAGGTACGGTGCCCAGTCGATGGTCGCCCCGCTCCGGCGGGTCCTGGTGCGCGCGCCCGATCCGGTGTTCGGTTCGGCCGAGCCCGACCGCTGGCACTACACCGGCCGTCCCGACCTCGCCCGTGCCCGGGCAGAACACGCCCGATTCGTCGACCTGCTGCGCGATGCCGGCGCCGAGGTGATCGAGCATGACGATCCGCTGCCGGATCATGCCGACGCCATCTTCCTGCATGACCCGGCGCTGGTCACCGATCGCGGGGCCATCCTGCTCCGGATGGGGAAGCCACTGCGGCGCGGCGAGGAGGAGGCCATCGGCCGGGCCTTCGAGCGCGCCGGCGTGCCAGTGGTCGGCCGGCTCGAGGGGGATGCCGTGGCCGAGGCGGGCGATTGTCTCTGGATCGATTCCCGGACACTCGCGGTCGGACTCGGCTTCCGGACCAATGCCCAGGGCATCGCGCAGCTCAGCCAGCTGCTGGGCGCCGGCGTCGAGATCGTCGAGGTGCAGCTGCCCTGGTTCGCGGGGCCGGATGCCTGCCTCCACCTGATGTCGTTCATCAGCCTGGTCGCGGACGACCTGGCGGTGATCTACCCGCCGCTGATGCCGGTCCCCTTCCGCCAGCGGCTGCAGGGACGGGGGATGCGATTCATCGAGGTTCCTGAACGGGAGTTCGGCAGTATGGGGCCGAATGTTCTTGCCCTTGCCCCCCGGCAGTGCCTGATGCTGGAGGGAAATCCGGTGACCCAGGCGCGGCTCGAGGCGGCCGGCTGCACGGTGGTCACCTATCGAGGAGAGGAGATCTCGCTCAGGGCGGAGGGCGGACCGACCTGCCTCACGCGTCCGGTATGGCGGGCCTGAGCCGCGGCGCCCAGCCTACCGCGCGACGGCCCGCCGGACGAGGATGAGATCGGTGATGTTGTCCAGCGTGAGGAGGCCGACGACCCGCTGGTCCTGACCACTGACCGGCAGGGCAGGGAGCCCCGACAGCCTGAGCCGCTCCAGCGCGGCATCGAAAGGAAGCCCCAGCTGCAGCACGGGAACACTGCGCGCCATCGCCTCCGCCACCGGGGAATCCGGTCCCCGCTCGGTGAGCCCCCGGATGAGGTGGTCGCGAGTGAGGATCCCCTCGATCTTTCCGCCGTTGTCCACCACCGGAAATTCGCGCTGCTCACCATCGAGTAGCCGGTCCACTGCCTGGCGCAGCGTGGCGTGCACCGGCAGGGTTTCGAACTTCGTCACCATCATCTGGTCCACGATGATGCCGCGCCCCGCGGCGCGGGCCTCGGCCTGGGCGGCTTCCTGGCCGGCGCCGAGATACACGAACAGCGCGATGAACAGCCAGAGCGGATTGTAGAACAGTCCGGCGACACCCAGCACCATCGCCAGGAGTTGCCCGCCGGTGGCCGCGATCCGGGTGGCGCGCACGTAGCTCAGGCGCGTGGCCAGGATCGAGCGAAGCACCCGCCCGCCGTCGAGCGGAAACGCCGGGAGGAGGTTGAACAGGAACAGCATCACGTTGACCCTGAGCAGGTCGGCGGCGAACCCACCCTCGAAGGCGTCCGATGGCAGCAGCTCCGCGGGCTCGCCCGCGAGCCGGAGCCAGCCCCACAGGAGACCGGCGATCGCCAGCGTGACGGCGGGTCCGGCGACCGCGATCAGCAGTTCCTGCCTGGGTTCCTCGGGGATGCGCTCCAGCCGTGCCACCCCCCCGATGGGGAGCAGAATGACGTCCAACGTCCGGATCCCGAAGCGGCGTGCCATGAGGATGTGGCCGAACTCGTGCAGCAGGA
>JAOUIC010000387.1 GCA_029884275.1 Gemmatimonadota bacterium
GCCCCACCGCCGCCACCTGTTGACCGTGGGGTATTACGGCCTGAGGCGCTCCAACTCCAAGTCCATCAGCCGGGATATCACAATCGGTGACAGCACCTGGACGCTCGGCACCACGGTCACGGCGAACATGAACACCGAATACGCGACGCTCGTCTACCGCTGGTCACCGATCCTGACCAGCCGGGTCAGCGCCGGCCTCTCCCTGGTGATCCCGGTGGTGTTCGCCAGCTCGAGCCTGACGGCCCAGGCACAGAACATCACAGCCAAGGTCAACGAGTCCAACAGCATCACGGTACCGATTCCGCTCCCGGGGGCGCATGCCACCGTCCGGCTCGCCAAGCCACTCTATCTCGACGGCCACTTCCAGTACCTCAACATCACCGTGTTCGGCATCGGCGCCAACGTCATCAACTGGGCGGGAACGGTACACTACTACCCCATTCGCCAGCTCGGGATTGCCGCCGGCATCACGGGGGACCGGACCACGATTAAAGGCGATGCGGGCAACTGGAACGGCAAGCTCGAGTACGACGTCCTCGGCGTGGGAGCGTACCTGACCTACGTGCCCTGACCCGACCGCGGGTAACTGCGGGGGGAGACCGCTGGAATGGTAGGAGGATCGACCCGCCCGCTGGACGAGCCTGGCGTTCCGGGAGCGGCCGGCCTTCGCCTGGCGTTCCACCATTCCGCCCTCCGCTCCTCGGTCCAGAGCGAGGCAAGCCCGAGCTCTCCAAGGGCATCGGCCAGGTGCCTGGCGGTTGGCGGCCGCCGATGTGGTTCTTTCTCCAGACACTGCATGATCAGCGCAGCCAGCCCCTCCGGGATCGGCCGGGTTGCCCGCTGCTGGATCGGCACCGGGGCTGCAGTGGCGTGCGCCGCCGCCAGCTCCAGCGAGCTGACCCGCTCGAACACCAGCCGCCCCGTCAGCAGCCAGTAGGCCACGCACCCCAGCCCGTAGAGATCCGCCCGCCCGTCCACAGCACCTGAGCCGGTCAGCGTCTCCGGCGCCAGGAACGCCGGCGTCCCGGAGAGCTTTGCCCCGGCAGCGGCCTCGGCTTCGGCCTGCTCGCCCTGCTGCCTCTCCCGGACGAGCCCGAAGTCCAGCAGCTTCACGAAATCGAGATCGGTTCCGTGCCGGCAGAGGAAGACATTGGCCGGTTTGACGTCACGGTGAACCAGTCCCCGCACATGCGCCTCGTACAGCGAGTGGCAGGCCTGCTGGAGGATGTACACGCAGCGCTCGGGAGGCACCGGGCCATCCTGCCCCACCAGACGGTCGAGGTCAATGCCATCAAGCAGCTCCATGACATAGTAGAAGGTCCCGTCCTGGGCGGCGCCGAAGTCGTAGAGTTCGACGGTGTGGGGAGACCGCAGCGCAGCCGTGGCCCGCGCCTCCCGCTCGAACCGGCGGAAGGCATCGGTGGCCTCCGCCACCGAGGCGGTACCCAGCGCGCCGGGCTGGATGATCTTGAGCGCCGCGTCCCGCGCCAGGAGCCGGTGACGGGCCAGCCAGACCTCTCCCATCCCTCCCCTGCCAAGCAGCCGGACCAGTTGGTAGCTCCCCATCGCCCTGACCCGGGCCAGCTTCTCCCCCAGTCGGTATACGGTGGACGACACCACCAGTGCCAGCGCGATGGCGAGCAGGTTGGGCCACGCGTTGAGCAGAAAGGTCTGGCCCGTTGGCATGGCCTGCCGCCCGGCGAAGACCAGGCCCAGCACCACCAGCGGCTCCGTGGCCGCGGCCAGCGCGGCAGTGATGAGGGTCCGGCGGCGGGTACCGGGGACGATGAGCGGAAAGACCAGGACCCAGACCGCCACCGGGGACCAGAGAAAGCCCGCGCGGTGACTGGCGAACCAGGTGGCCGGAACCGAGGTGAGCGCAAAGATGAAGGCGATGAACACCGCGAAGGCCGACCCCACCATGAGCAGCCGGTCGGGGTGGATCCCCCGGCGCCCCGCGATCCACACGACGAGAGCGCCGGCGATGGCCGTCGCGACGGCACTGGCGACCCGCACTTCCACCGCAATCAGCTGTCCGACCGCCGAGGTGACGGCGAAACTCACTGGAGCGAGGATGCAGATGAGCAGGCCCGCGAACCGCAGGCGGCGCGCGAGGTCCTCCTTCAGTTCCCGCGGCAGGTCCTCCGGGCGCGAAGCCCCGCTCCCGAGCGCCTGAAGGTCGGGCTCGAGACGGGGCTCCAGAGAGATCAGGTCGGCCATCGGCCGGACGGACGCTACGGCTTGTTCCTGACGGTGAAGTCCACCCGCCCGCGCGCACCGATGAATTCCAGCGTGACCGTCCACACACCCGGCTGGCCAGCCAGCGTCACATCATCCAGCTCGTACTCGAGCGGGACCTGCCGGTAGACCGTGTCGCCCGCGGCGTCCGCGATGGTAACCCGCGCTTCACCGTGGTGGACGAAGGTCCGGTGACGCACCTTGGCCGTGGCGGAACTCATCGGGAGCGACCAGGCCCGGGTGTCGAAGACGTTGTCGAGATCCCCCGCCTGGAACCGCAGGGTGTCCGGGAGCAGCTTCACCTGCTCGTTGTTGGCCGGCCCCAGCGACTTCACGATGGTGTCCTGGCAACCGGCGACGAGGAGGACGCCGAGCAGTGGCAGCAACATGCGAGTCATATTCTCTCTCCTCGGCATCATGGCGTCCACCGTGGCACTGCCAGCGACGCGTACGCCCGGATCTGGGTGGCATCGACCTGTACGTCGGCGAAGTCGTCATAGACGCTCTTGCGCCAGTAGACGGTCCCCGAGGCGCCGAGCCCGACGCGGCCCCACAGGTAGAACCGCCCCTCCAGCGTTCCCGCGGCCTGGTAGTGATCGCCGTTGAAGCCGCTGAGGATCGGCTCCCAGAGGTACCGGCCGTGGGCCTGCACCGCCCACTTGCCCTCATCCAGCGCCATGACCGACGCCTCTCCACCGAGACCGAGACCGTAGTCGTAGTCCCGCCCCTCGAG
>JAOUIC010000388.1 GCA_029884275.1 Gemmatimonadota bacterium
GATCCCGGCAGCTCTCCATCCACCGACCGATGAATCTGTTCGTCAGTGAGATGCACTCGGGTCTCCCGCATAGAGCTCGCGAAACGCGGTTCGCGCCCGGGACAGGAACACTCCTACGCTGGCTTCGTTCAGCGCCAGGGTCGCCGCGATGTCACGGTAGCTGTACCCCTCCGCGCTCAGCAGCAGCAGTTCCCGCTCCCGCTCGGGGAGCCGGTCGATGGCCGCTCGCACTCTTCCCCGTGATGCCTCCGCCTCCGCGACCTGGTCGGGCGCGGGAGGCGGATCGGAGTGCACTCCCTCTGCCCGCGACGGGGTGAGCAACCGCACGCGGCGGCGGCTCGAGGACTTCACGTTTCTGAGTTGGTTCAGGGCAACGGTCACGAGCCACGCCTCCGGCCGGTCCGGGAACGAGCCCCGGTGGTACAGCTTCACGAACGCCTCCTGCGCCAGGTCGGCCGCCAGGTCGGGCTCGCCGGTGAGGCGGTCCATGAACCGGAACAGCCGGGGGAAGTTCGCCTGGAACAGGGCCGTGAAGTGCTCATCGAACGACGGAGATGTCTGGGACAGCGAGTCCTCTCCCTTCGGCCCTGGCCCTCACCCCCTCGCGCGGGAGCGAAACGGGTCCCGCGGAACGCTCACTGGAAGGAACCCGCCGGGGGCAGAGTTGTGACAGAATGGAGTGCGTGGCTCAGAACTGCCATTCGATTCCGACCACGAGGGGGGCGCGGGGGCGCATGGTGACCGGCCCGCGCTCGCCGCTGGCGGGATCCTCGGCGTAGGTCAGGACATTCTCGCGCCCGAAGATGTTGGTGACCGTCCCGAAGGTGGCCATCGTGGCGCGGCGGCCAACCGCGTCGAACGACCACTGCTGCCTGAGGGTCAGGTCCACCCGGAAATAGGCCGGCAGCGAGATTCCCCCGAGGGTCTGGCCGCGGTGGTGGGGGGTGCCGCCGAACTCACAGCCGCGGTCGCGCAGATTGCACGCCTCCCATTCGAGCCCATTGGCGACGGCGGTCGCCTGCCGTCCGAACAGCGCGGTGGCTCCCACCCGGATCGAGGTCGTCCTCGTGGGAAGCAGGGTAAGCCCGCCTTCGAGCGCGTGGCTCGCCGCGCCGGCGGGGACATACCTAGTGGACGCGCCCGCCAGGGTGGAGGCCTGCCAACGGTATCGCGCGATCAGCCAGTACCGCGGACGGTTCAGTTCCGCCTCCAGCGAGATTCCGCGGGCCTGCCCGGTGCCGGTTTCAAATTCGCCGGTGGCGAACGGTTCGCCGCTCGCCGGGGCCACCAGGACGAGGCCGTCCGAGTACCGGAGGTATGCCAGTGCCCCGAGCGAAACGCCCTGGCGGGGACGGTATCGTGCCCCTATGGCGAACAGGTCGCTCCGCCCCACGGGAACCCCGGGAGCCCCCGCGCCGAGGTAGAGATCAACCGGGAAGACATTCGCGACGACCGACTCCGGGTTTCGGAGCGACTGCGCGAACTGGTGCATTCGAGCGAAGCTGCCGGTGACCGTGACTGCACCGCCGGGGCGCCACCGGGTCTCCATCCGGGGGCCCAGGTGGAGCCCACCTCCACCGGCGATGATGGACGTGCCGAGCGTCAGGCCCATGTGGCGTCCGAGTGGCCGGGACTGTTCCAGGAATGCGGTCGCCACCGGGGTGCTGGCCTCGAGCTTCACGTCGGCCGCCGAGGTGGTGTCGTAGTCCACCTGGTACGTCGTCAGGCTCCGTTCGATGCGCAGCCCGGCCAATGTCCTGGCCGATGCGCTCTGCCGTGTCAGGCTGGCGGAGAGCCCCCAGTCGCGCCGCCCGGAGGTCATCGCGAGGCGTCCCTGTTCCGCGGACCAGGTGGCGCCGGTGGTGGAGCCGGCGGTCCAGCCCCGAATCTGCCATGCCCCGGATGGGGTCACCCGGCCCCACCCACCGCCGATGGAGGTGGCATCCCAGCCGAACTCGTTGCGCGACGCCGGCCCTGTTAGCGCGGCCTGCGCTCCCGGGAGGGTCGCGGCGTCGAGGTGATTGCGGTTGCCGTAGCCGAGCAATCGGGCGGTTCCTCCGAGGAGTGGCAACTCGAGCTTGGCGAGCCAGTCGCCGGTACCGCCACGGAGGTAGTCCGGCTCGGTTTTGGGGGACCTGACACCAGGGAAACCGGTCCTCACGCTCAGCAGGTACCCCGCATCGGCGATCCCGAGCGGCCCGTCCGCCGTCAGGCTCGCCGACGAGGTCCTGACGCTGGCCCGGCCGTGCACCTCGCTGCCGGGGCTCCGGGTGACAGCCGAGACCACTCCGCCGAGGGAACCGGGGGTGGCTACCGACGGGACCGTGGATGAGAGGCTCGACTGCGCCAGCGCGTCTGGATTCCAGGCCCCGAAGATGCCGGCTGAGTGGTACGGGCTGAAGACCGGAATGCCGTCGAGCAGGTAAGCGGTCTGGTCCGCAGCGCCGCCCAGCACCTGCAGTCCGCTGGGAGACTCGGGCTGCACGGCGACGTCGGTGCCGCCTAGGGCCAGGAGCAGGTCCGACTCGGGGAGCAGCGGATGAGTCGCCAGGCGGTCGGTGCTGACCAGCAGATTATCGAGCGAAGTGTCGGCCGCGGCCGGCGGCCCCGGTGCGGGAGCTGATGCGCGCGAGATGATATCCGGCAGCTCGACCGGTTCGGCGCGGAGGGCGATGTCGATCTCGAGCGGCGCATCGGGCGAGAGGAAGGCGGTGAACGTGCTCGGTGCAAAACCGAGGAGGTGCGTGGTGATGCGGAGAGCGCCTGATGGGAGGTGACTGATGACGTACCGCCCAGCGGAGTCGGTGACCGCGCTCCGCCCCGCTTCCGGCACTGCGACGACGGCCATGGCCAGCGGCTGCCCGCGTTCAGCGTCCCTGACCGTCCCCTGGATGGTCGCGGAGTCGGACTGGAGGACGAGCAGAATCCTGGCTCCACCCAGCAGCAGTGCGGTCATTCCT
>JAOUIC010000015.1 GCA_029884275.1 Gemmatimonadota bacterium
CCCGACCGCGTGTATCGCATCGAGCTCCTGCCCGGTATCATCGACCTCCGGCGCAACCGCTCCGACACCTCCGTCGTCCTCACTTTCGCGACCGGCGGACCACCGCCGACCGACACGATCCGCGGAGTCGTCATCGACTGGGCCGCGGGACGGCCCGGCCGGCAGGCGCTGGTCGAGCTGTACCTCCTGCCGGACAGCCTGATCTACCGGGCCGTGGCGGACAGCAATGGCAGGTTCACCATCGGCCCCCTTCCCGCAGCCGACTGGACCATCTACGCCGTGATCGACCAGAACCGGAATCACCGGCGCGAGTCGCGGGAGTCCTGGGACTCGACGGTGATTGCCGCCGGTACGGCGTCGGCCCCAACGTTGTGGATGATCCCGCGCGACACCGTCGGGCCGCGAATCACGACGATCACGGCTGACGACAGCCTGAAGGCAACCATCACGTTCACACTTCCCCTCGATCCGAACCAGGCCGTCGAAAGCCTGGGGGTGAGTTTCCTGCGACAGGAAGACTCGGTTCCGGTGCCATTCCTGTCGTTGCTCCCCAAGCCGCTGGACGACAGCGTGGAGAGCGCGCGCCGAAGTCTGCGCGACACCGCGGCAGCCGATTCAATCCCCGCCATGGAGAGGGCGCCAGTGCCTGGAAAGGCGAAGCCGCCCCGCGCCGCCGCTGACACGGGCCGTGCCCTTGCGGCGAAGGCGCAGATCGACTCAATCGTGAAGAGCCGGCCAGCACTCTACGATCGGCTGGTCCTGCGGGTCGGCGAACCGTTCATCGCCGAGCGCAGGTATCTGGTCGAGATCCGCGGGCTGAGGAGCGTGGCAGGCGCGACCGGGGACACCAGGGGCGTGCTCGCGATTCCCAAGCCGCGGGCTGTCCCCAAGCCCGCCGCCGACAGCGCGGCGGCGGCCCCGGATTCCACCGGCCACGCCCGCGACAGCAGCGCCACGCGTCCACCCCCGAAGCCATGACCGATCCGCGCCGCGACCTGCCATCCGTGGATCAGTTGCTCGGCGATCCGGCAGTGGCAGCCCTGCTCGCGGTCGCTCCCCGGGACACGGTCGTCGGGGCGGTCCGCAGGGTTCTCCAGGCGGCCCGTCGCCGGCGCACCGCGCGCCCGATAGACTGGGCAGAGGCGATCCTGGAGGAAGTGCATCGCACTGGCCAGCGGACCCTTCGGCCCGTGATCAACGCGACCGGCGTGGTGCTGCACACCAATCTCGGCCGCGCCCCGCTCGCGGCCGCGGCGGTGGAAGCGGTGGCGGCCGTGGCGAGCGGGTATTCCACCCTCGAGTATGACCTGTCCACCGGCGCCCGGGGCCTGCGCACCGATCACGCCCGGCGTCTGCTTGGCGAACTGACAGGGGCGGAAGGCGCCCTCGTCGTCAACAACGCCGCCGGCGCGCTGGTCCTCGCCCTCAATGCGCTTGCCGAGGGTCGCCGGGTGCTCATCTCACGGGGAGAACTGATCGAAATTGGCGGGTCGTTCCGGATTCCGGAGATCATCTCCAGGAGCGGCTGTCTGCTGCATGAGGTTGGCACGACCAACCGCACCCACCTGAGCGACTACGCGGAGGCACTCGAAGGCGCCGCAGCGATCCTCACTGTGCACCGCTCGAATTTCACCCAGGCCGGGTTCGTGGCTTCCCCTGGCCCCGCGGAGATCGCGGCGCTGGCCCGCTCGAAAGGCATTCCTTATATCCATGATGTGGGCAGCGGGCTGCTGGCCGACCTCACCCCCTGGGGGCTCGCCGGCGAACCCCGCGTCATGGATGCCGTAGCTGACGGCGCGGACCTCGTGATCTTCTCGGGGGACAAGCTGCTCGGCGGACCCCAGGCGGGGTGCGTCGTGGGACGGGAGGAGCCCGTGGCCGCGTGCGCCCGCAGTCCGCTGGCCCGGGCCTTTCGGGCGGACAAGCTGACACTCGCCGCGCTGGAGGCAACGCTCCACCTGTACCGGGATCCGGAAAGGGCCGCGCGTGAGATCCCGGTGCTGGCGATGCTGACCGTTTCCCAGGAGGAGCTGGCGGAACGTGCCGGGAGGATCGCGGCCCTCCTACCGGCGGCGCTTGCCCCGAGACTCGAGGCCGGCGATTCGGCTGTCGGGGGAGGATCCTTCCCGGATGCCGCACTGGCGACGACGCTCGTTCGGCTCTCCCCGGGCCGGATCGGCGCCGCCGGATTCGCCCTCCGCCTTCGGCTGGGCGAGCCCCCCGTCATCGTTCGGGTGGCGGACGATCAGATCCTGCTGGATCCACGGACCATCGCCGCGGCGGACGAATCCCCGCTGATTGGCGCCCTCACGACCGCCCTCTCGGCCTGACCGCCGTCACCACCACCCGCGAAACAGGCGCGGCCGGGCATCAGCCCGGCCGCGCCTCTCACCCCTCGGGCTCCGCTCAGAAGGTGAAAACCGTCACCGTATCATCCGGTACGCCGGAGGAAGGGCCCGCGAAGGTGCCAGTGAAGATCTGCGGCGCCGCACCCTGCCGCTGGACGGTCGCCACCCAGTCGGTCTGGGCCACGCCGCAGTCCGACCAATAGTCGAGAATCACCTTGTAGGTCCCGTTCGGCGCCTGTCCAATCGGCCAGACGACGTTCTCATTGCTGTAGAAGACGCGGGCCGGAGACGACTCGTTCGGCGAGCAGGCGGCATTGGCATCGAGGTCCAGGGTGCCGCCGCTGGCGGAGGTCTTGTGACCAAAGAAGATCTCCTCGCCGGACGGGTCGATGACGTGGAGATCCACGTCCGCGCTGTCGGTCCAGGAAACGCTGATCTGGATGTCCCCGCTGCCGACCTGCAGGAACCGGATGGACTGGGAAGCCTGCGGCCCGACGCCGCCGGCGTCACCCACTCCGTAGCGCACGTTGATGGTGCCGGAGGAAGCGAGTGTGCTGGCGCTGAGGATGACATCCGCCGAAGCCGCCGAGGCCGGCAGCGTGAGGTCGTACCAACCGTCGAGGCCGTCCACCGCGAGGATGACCCGGCTGAACGCCGCGCTGCCCGCGAGGGTCTGAACCGAACTGCCACCATTGATCATCACGGCGATCCCCGAGGCCGTGACCGTCGTGCCGCCCGAAGCGGCCGGAGGCGCCCCGCGGTTGAGCGTGGCGTGGACCGTTCCGCCGGCGTCGGTGACGCCGCTGATGACGTCCTCGAGACGGAAGATCGCGCCCTCCTTGAGCTGCGCCTCGCAGCCGGAAAGCACCAGGGTGGCGGCCACCATGCCGCACAGCCTCATGGAACTCCAGATCGAGTGAGCCATCGCTCCGACTCCCTTAGTGAGTGACCGCACTGGACTGCCCAACGTCCAAAGGGCAATCAGCGGGCCAATTCTCGCCCGGGGCCGGGCGCCCGCAGTCACGCCTCAATGCAACTCGAAGCGCAGCAAAGGATTGCAGGGCCAGCCTCGCGCCGGCCGGGGTTCGAGACAGCAGCCCCGGCGCGTGAGCCGCACCACTAGAAGCTCTGGGGGCGGCCCGCTAAGTTCTTGCGCCATGCCGACTCGCCTTGCCGTTTGCGTCTCGGGCCGGGGCAGCAATCTCGTCGCGCTGCTGGATGCCCTGACCGGCTCGCCCGAGGCCCAGGTGGTGCTCGTCCTCAGCAACCGCGCCGACGCGCCAGCCCTCCTGCGGGCCCGGGAACGCGGCATCGATGCGGAGCACCTGCGGAACCCGGCAGATGGCGGGGAGTGGCTCGGCTACCTTCGCGGCGCCGAGGTGGACCTCGTGGTGCTGGCGGGCTACCTCAGGCTGGTGCCGCCGGTCGTGGTCGCGGCCTACCGTGGGCGGATCATCAACATCCACCCCGCCCTGCTGCCCGCTTTCGGTGGGCCGGGCATGTACGGTCACCGGGTCCACGAGGCGGTGCTGAAGTCCGGCGCCACGGAGAGTGGCGCCACCGTGCATCTGGTCGACGAGGTGTACGATCGGGGCCAGATTCTTGCGCAGGCGCGCGTCCCGGTCCGGCCCGACGACACCCCGGACAGCCTGGCCGCCCGCGTGCTCGAGGCCGAACACCGGCTCCTGCCAGCCGTCGTGCTCCGCGCCGCGAAGGCCGGGCGCCCGGTCCCGGTACCCGAGTTCGCCTGAAATCGCACCTGGAGGATCCTGACGTGCCCCGTGCGTTGATATCGGTGAGTGACAAGCGAGGCATCGTCGGCTTCGCCGAAGGGCTGGTTGCGCTGGGGTGGGAGATCATCTCCACCGGCGGTACACACGGAGCCCTGAAGAAGGCGGGCGTGCCCGTCATCGCGGTGGACTCGGTGACCGGGTTCCCCGAGATCCTCGACGGGCGGGTCAAGACGCTCCATCCCGCGATTCACGCCGGCCTCCTGGCCCGCCGCGACATTCCCCAGCACATGACGGCGATCACCGAACGCGGGATCGTGCCGATCGACCTGATCGCGGTGAACCTCTATCCGTTCCGCGAGACGATCGCCAAGCCCGGGGTGTCGTTCGAGGACGCGGTCGAGAACATCGACATTGGCGGGCCGTCGATGCTCCGGTCCGCCGCGAAGAACCATGAGTCGGTCATCGTCATCGTGGACCCCACTGACTATCAGCCAGTGCTCAGCATGCTGCGCTCGGGCGGGGTGGACGCCGCTTGCCGCCGCGCCTTCGCGGCGAAGGTCTTCGGGCACACCGCCGATTATGACGGGGCCATCGCCCGGTACCTGACACCGCACGAGGATGGCCTGCCGAACAGGCTGGCCATCAATGCGGAACGCCTGATGACCCTGCGCTACGGGGAGAACCCGAGCCAGCGGGCCGCGCTGTACGTCGACGAGGAACCCCGCGGCCTGCGCGACCTCACGCAGCGCCAGGGCAAGGAGCTCTCCTTCAACAACATCCTCGACCTCGACGCCGCGATGTGGACCGTTTCGCTATGGCCGAACCGTCCCGCCTGCGTGATCGTCAAGCACACCACACCTTGCGGGATCGCGGTGGGGACGACCGCCGCCGACGCATTCGGCCGCGCGCTCAAGTGCGACCCGCAGTCGGCCTTCGGCGGGGTCGTCGCTTTCAACACCATCGTGGACCGGGCCACGGCGGAGGCGCTCACCGGCCTCTTCCTCGAAGTCGTGGTGGCGCCGGGCTTCCACGAGGAGGCCCTCCAGATCCTGGCGGGGAAGAAGAACCTGCGCGCGGTGGAGCTCCCTGTGGTCCGCGGCCTCACCGGCCTGGACATGAAGCGGGTGCGCGGCGGGCTGCTGGTGCAGGACCGCTTCGTGCCGGACCTGAGCGACGCGGGCTGGACGGTGGCGACGCAGCGGCCGCCGACGGCGCCCGAGCTTCGCGACCTGCACTTCGCCTGGGCCGCCGTCGCGGCGGTGAAGTCCAACGCAGTGCTACTTGCCCGGGACGAGATGACCATCGGCATCGGCGCCGGGCAGATGAGCCGGGTCGACAGTTCTTTCATGGCGGTCCACAAGGCGCGCCAGCAGGGCCACGACCCCAGGGGCTCGGTCCTGGCGTCCGACGCCTTCTTCCCTTTCGCCGACGGCGTGGATGAGGCGGCCGCCGCGGGAGTCACGGCCATCATCCAGCCGGGCGGGTCGGTGCGCGACGCCGAGGTGATCGCCGCGGCGGACCGCCACGGGCTGGCGATGATCGTCACCGGCAAGCGGCAGTTCCGCCACTAGTGACCCCGGCTTCCCTCCCCTCGACGGCCATCCCATGACGCCTCCCCCCGCCTCCCCCCGCGAGCGGCCGCCGTATCTCTGGGCGGCCCTCGCCGGCCTGGCCGTGTTCGTCATCTACCTGACGACCCTGGCCCCGACGACGGCCTTCTGGGACACGTCGGAGTACATCGCGGCGGCCTACGTGCTGGGAATTCCCCATCCACCGGGGAACCCGCTGTTCACGGTCCTGGCGCACGTCTGGGGCGCCATACCGCTGGTGGAGTCCTACGCCGTGCGGATCAACCTGTTCGCCGCCATCACCTCCGCGGCGTCGGCGGGACTGTACTTCCTGGTGGCCGACCGCTGGATGCGGGACGTCGTGCCGGTCCGCTGGGCCCGCCTTGCCGCCGCCTTCGCCGGGATCCTGGTGGGAGCGACCGCATGGACGGTGTGGAACCAGTCGGCGGTCAACGAGAAGGTCTACACCCTCTCGATGCTCTCGACCGCGCTGGTCCTGTGGCTCGGCGTCCACTGGGCCGACGACCAGGCCGGGCAGCACCGCGACCGCTGGCTGATTCTCATCGCCTACGTGATCGCGCTCAGTTCCACCAACCACATGATGGGGGTGCTGGCGGCGCCGGCGGTGGCGATCTACGTCCTTCGGACCGAGCCGGCGATGCTGCTGAAGCCCTGGGTGCTCTGGCTGGGGCTGTTGCTGGGGCTCGCGGTCTCCGGCAAGTGGACCGCGCTGGCCGAGGGGGGGGCCGAGCGCGCCGGCATCCTGCTTCTCGCGGGCCTGCTCGTGGCGTACACGTTCTGGCGCGATGCCGCAGAGTTTCGCCGGCCGATGCTGTATCTCGCCGTCCTCGCCGTCGTGGTTGGCATTTCGCTCAACTATTTCTTCCTGCCGATCCGCGCGGCGCAGTACCCGCCGATCAACGAGGGCGAGCCGGTGACCTGGATCGCCCTGCAGGAGGTGCTGAACCGGGCCCAGTACGGCAAGCCCTCCCTGCTCTTCCGGCAGGCCGACTTCCCCTCCCAGCTCGGCAATTACTTCCAGTATTTCAGCTGGCAGTTCGCCCGGGATTGGGGTCCGATGGGGATGCGGATGACTACCGCGTTGTTCTCGTTCCTGGCGCTGGTCGGCGCAACCGCGCTGTGGCGCCGCGATCGGCGGGCCTTCTGGGCCTCCGCGACGCTGATGCTCACGCTCACCCTCGCACTGATCTTCTACCTCAACTTCAAGTACGGGTTCTCGTACCCGGTGGATCCCTCGAAGGGTCGTGTGCTCCGGGAGGTTCGCGAGCGGGACTACTTCTTCGTCGTCTCGTTCTCGGCGGTCGGGCTCTGGGTGGCCGTCGGGCTCGGCTCGGTCATGCAGCTGCTGTCCGGGCTCAGGCGCGGCGCGGCCGCGGAAGCCCGCGACTGGGCCCTGGCGGCGCCCGTCCTGGGGCTGGCCCTCATTCCGCTGGCCGGCAACCACCTGACCGCGAGCCGGGCCGGGGAGACCGTCGCCCGCGATTTCGCCCGAGACCTCCTCGAGTCGGTGGAGCCCTACTCCATTCTCATCACCGCCGGCGACAACGACACCTTCCCGCTCTGGTACGCCCAGGAGGTGGAGGGGATCCGACGCGACGTCACCCTGGCGAACCTCTCGCTCATGAACACCCGCTGGCATCTGCAGCAGTTGCGGCGGCGGGTGACGCCCGTCTTCGACGCGGCCGCGGCGGCGCCGATCTGGCGCGATTGGAAGGGCGAGCGGCCCACCGCGCCGGTGCTCAACTTCTCCGAGGCCGACATCAACCAGATGCCGGAGGTCCAGCTGTTGCCGCCCAATTCCGGCGTCCGCTTCGGGAGCCTCGAACTGGCCTTCGGCCGTGACACCGTCATCCTGGCCGACCTGATGACGGTCTTCCTCATCCGGGACAACATCGGAAAGCGGCCGATCTACTTCTCGTGGAGCGCCGCGGGGTACCCCGACGAATTGCTCAACGCGACGCCTTACCTGGCCACCGAAGGGCTGGTCCGGCGGCTCAACGATGCCCGTCTGGCCCCCGGCGCCGGGATGGTCCTGAGCCGCAGTCTGGGCTTCGTGGACCTGGAGCGGACCCGGAGACTGCTGTTCGGCACCTACAACTACGACGCGGCCAGCCGGGCCCGGCCGCGCGGCTGGGTGGACCGCCCCTCACAGACCATTCTGTCGCTGTACAACATCGCGTATCGCGCCGGCGCCGAGTCGTTTCGCACCGTGGGCGACACGGCGACCGCGGCCCGCGCGGACTCGATCGCCACGGCGGTCGGGGCGAGCCTGAAGGAGTAGGCAGGCGTGTTGTGGAACCGGGTCACCGATGATAGCCTACCGGTGCCCGGACATCAGGCGTGGTGGCCGAGTGGTTTAAGGCAGCGGTCTTGAAAACCGCCGAACCCGAAAGGGTTCCGTGAGTTCGAATCTCACCCACGCCGCTCCGGGAGGCGCGTCCGGCCTTGTCGCTCCCCCGGCGACCGGCTAGAATCCCCGCCCCGAGGAGTCGTGGCCGAGTGGCTGAAGGCGGCGGTTTGCTAAACCGTTATAGGGTCAAAAGCCCTATCGAGGGTTCGAATCCCTCCGACTCCGTTCCTCATGGCAAACATGCTCCCCCGCGTCCGATTCGCCCCCTCCCCAACCGGTTACCTCCACGTCGGCGGCGCCCGTACCGCGCTGTTCAACTGGCTGTTTGCGAGGAAGTCGGGCGGCACCTTCATTCTCCGCATCGAGGACACCGACCGCGAGCGGAGCACCGACGAGCATACCCGCGTCATCCTGGACGGCCTGAGCTGGCTCGGCATCACCTGGGACGAGGGGCCCTATTTCCAGGGCGGCTACGGAGCGCGTCACCGCGCCGACGCCGAGGCGCTGGTGGCAGCCGGCACGGCCTACCGCTGCTTCTGTACCCGTGAAGAGCTGGACGCGGCCCGCGCCGAGGCCGGCAAGGGCGGCGGCAGCTTCCGGTACGATGGGCGCTGCGGGCGCCTGACTGCAGCCGAGGCCTCAGCCCGCGTCGCGCGGGGCGAGCCCGCCAGCATCCGGCTCAGGATGCCCGACGGGGAGATCGCCTGGGACGATGCGGTCCATGGACGGATCAGCTTCCAGGGCCATGACCTCGACGACTTCATCCTCCTCCGGAGCGACGGAACCCCCATCTACAACCTCGCGGTCGTGTCCGATGACATCGAGATGCGGATCACCCATGTGATCCGCGGCGACGACCACATCTCGAACACGCCCAAGCAGATCGCCATCTACCAGGCGATGGGGAAGCCGATGCCGGTCTTCGCCCACGTGCCGATGATCCTCGGCAGCGACGGGAAGAAGCTGTCCAAGCGGCACGGCGCCACCGCGGTGGGCGATTACCAGAACCAGGGGATCCTGCCGCTGGCGATGCGGAACTTCCTGGCCCTGCTCGGCTGGTCGCCGGGCGGCGACCGGGAGATTCTCCCCGAGCAGGAGATGATCGAACTGTTCTCCCTCGAGGGGATCCAGAAGAAGGCCTCGGTCTTCGACCTGGCCAAGCTCGAGTGGATGAACGGCCAGTACCTCTCGCAGCAGCCCGCCGCCGACCTGGCCGGCCCGGTCCGTCACCACCTCGACGAGATGGGCGTGACCCTCGGCGACCGCCCGCTCGAGCCGCTGATCGACGCGGTCAAGGCGCGCTCGCGGACGCTGCTCGACATCGCCAGCCAGGTCGCGGTCCGGGTGGATGCAGCGCGCGTCACGCGTGACGCCAAGGGAACCCAACTCACGGCCAGGCTGGGCGGAGCGTTCGGCGCCAACCTGAGGCTCGCCGCCGCCGCACTCTCGGCCCTCCCGCCGGCCGAGTGGGAGCACACCACCCTCGAAGCGACGCTCAAGTCGGTGGCGGAGCGCGAGTCGCTGAAGCTCGGCGACCTCATGCAACCGATTCGCGTGGCCCTCACCGGCGGGACCGTCTCCGAGCCGGTCAACGAACTGCTGGCGGTTGTGGGACGGGAAGAGAGCCTCGCGAGGATCGCCCGGGCCGCGGAGTCGTGATGTCCCGCGCCCCCGCGCTGGCGGCGGCCCTCCTGCTGGTGTGCTTCACCGCCCGGCCCGGAGCCTCCCAGTCCGGCATCGTCCACCAGCCGTCAAACGTCCGCTTCGTCTTCACCGGCGACATCAACCTCGGTACCCGCACCCTGCCGGACGGGATCCCCCCGGACAGCGGCCGAGCCCTGCTGCGCGAGGTCGATTCCCTGCTCACGGCCGATCTGGTCGTGGGGAACTTCGAAGGGGTCCTGTCCGACAGCGGCGACTCGGAGAAATGCGCCCCGAAGGCGACCATGTGCTACGCCTTCGCCACCCCCACCTTCCTCGCGGCGCGACTGGCCGAGGCCGGGTTCACCCACGCGAATCTGGCGAACAACCACGCCAACGACTTCGGTCCCGCCTGGCGCCGACACACGGAGGACACCTTCCGGCAACTCGGACTCACCCCCTATGGACCGCGGGGGCAGGTGGCCATAACCCCGCTTATCCGTGACGGAGCGATGACGCTGGTAGGCCTGGTCGGTTTCGCCACCTATCCGTACGCCTACAGTCTCCTGGACCTGGAGGAGTCGCGCGCCATCGTCGAGGCGGTCAGGCCACTGGTGGATGTCCTGGTCGTGACCTTCCATGGCGGGCGTGAAGGAAAGACGGCGGTGCGAACCGGGAAGGGGCCCGAATTTCTCGGCCGGGAACCACGGGGCGATCTGCGACGCTGGGCGAGGATCGTACTGGACGCCGGCGCCGACGCCGTCGTGGGCCACGGTCCGCACGTGCTCCGCGGCATCGAGTTCCACGACGGCAAGCCGATCTTCTATTCGCTGGGGAACTTCCTGACGTATCGCGGATTCAATCTTGCTGGTCCGCTCGGCCTGACCACGGCCATCCACCTCGAGCTGGCGAGCGACGGCAGCTTCATCTCCGCGGCAATTCCATCACTCATCCAGCGCGCCGGGCAGGGCCCGGTTCCCGATCCGGGGCACGGGGCGCGCCACCTCCTCCGGCGGGTCACCCGCCTCGACTTCCCCGAGACGGGGGCCATCATCGGCGAGGACGGATCGGTCATCCCCAGGCCATGAAGCGGCGGCCGCCCCCGCTGGCGTCATCGGGCACCGGCCCACAGGGAATGTTCAGACGTACGTCTCGGTGCGGAACTTCCAGATCCTTCGAAGCAGGTCCTCCAGGTAGCCCTGCGAAGTGAAGGCCTGGACCGCCACCATGGTCGCGCCCGCGTCCATGCCCCACAGCAGCACCCGCTTCTGCTCTCCCTCGAGGTCGGCCTGAACATAGGCCTGGTCCGCCTGCGACCAGACCACCGGCAGGGTATTGGCGAGGCGCGCGGCGAGTGCGTTGACTCCCGGCCCACCGATGGCCACCGTGGGATTCAACTGGAAGACCCGGTTCTCGAGGTACCAGAGATCGCCCACCACGACCGCCCGGCGGAAGCGCTGGCCGTCGGACCGCGCATCGACCTCCTCCTTGAGCCGGTAGGCGGTCGGACGATCCCGTTCCTCGGCCCGGATGTCCGATCCGGTCACGATGATCACCGTCTCGTCGGTGTCGATCAGTTTCACGGCCGTTTCGCCTTCCCGGCTTGCGAGGAGTCGGCCCGCTCCCGCTGGGCCCGTTCGATGTCCTTTTCCCGCTGCTTGCGCTCGCGCAGTTCCCGGATGGCCTCCTTGAAGTCCTCCAGGTTGGCCGACCGGCTCGCGGCCCGGTAGAGATCCTCCGCGATCCATGCTCCGTTCTTGTCCAGCGCCTTGCTCTGGTTGCCAGTGGCGGGAATCGGCAGCAGGGCGAGCACCACCGATGGAATGCGAAGCCCCGCGAGGTAGATGTTCCGGGAGTCCAGGCCGAACTTCAGCCCCTCGACCTCGGTCGTCCAGTCAGGCAGCGGAGCCTGATCGGCCCCCGGTTCTCGCGCGATCGAGTCGAGATACCCCTGCACGATGGCCGTCACGACGCTGTCGATCAGCGCCATGTGGTCGGGCTCCAGTCGTTCCGCCAGGGCCCGCGGGGGCAGCGGCAGCGGACGCACCCAAAGCCTTCCGTCCCCGGCTGACGCGCCGAGCCATCCCGCCGGGCTCCGTGGGACCGGGGCCGAATCGGGCAGCGTTCGAGGTCCGTCGGACGGTAGAGGACTGGGCGGCG
>JAOUIC010000389.1 GCA_029884275.1 Gemmatimonadota bacterium
CTCGACCGACACGGTGGACACCGCGGATCTCGAGACGCACCAGCTGGAGTTCATGTACGCCGGTGGCGACAGCTACCACTTCATGAACACCGAGAACTTCGACCAGCTGGAGATGACCGAGGACGATCTCGGTGACGCCGCCAAGTGGGTCGCGCCGGGGATGAAGATCATGGCCGAGTATTTCAACGGCCGCCCGATCGGCATCCAGCTGCCGAACGCGATGGTGTGCGAGGTGGTGGAGACCAACCCGGCCATGAAGACCGCGACCAAGACCTCCTCGTTCAAGCCCGCCAGGCTCGACAACGGCGTGACGGTGAATGTGCCGGAGTTCGTCCAGACCGGCGAGAAGATCCGGGTCAATCCCACCACCGGAGAGTACCTCGACCGGGCCAAGTAGGGGCCGCCTGCAGGCGGCCCCTACCTGGCCCGCGCCTCCGTCTTTTCCCCCCTCCCGTTTCACCTTACCTTAGGCAGAGCCCCCGACTCGCCGAGGTATCCATCACCGCCGCACCCGTCACCGCCGGTTCGCAGCGTACCGCCCTGCCCAGGGACATCGGGGTCTTCCTCCCGCTGTTCGCGATTGCCCTGCACAAGAGCACGGCGTATCCCCCCGGGCACCCGCTGCTCATGTCCGCGGTAGACGTGGTCACCGTGCACCTCCGCATGGTGCTGCTGAACCGGCCCTTTCTCCTCCTCGGCGTGGCGCGCAACCAGTTGCTGACCGAGTCGCTCGCCACCGATCCCGACAATCCCGTGCTGCGCGAACTGGCGGCCAAGCTCCACCGCCACCAGATCGGAGCGGTGAAGTTCGTCCCGGGCATCACCCGGGAAGAGATGGTGGATCTGCTGCACGAGCTCTCGTCCGATTCGCGCCTGGACCCGGTCGGGCTCAGGCTCCGCGACTTTGAGTCGAAGTGGGAGAGCGTCCGGCTCTTCCCGCCGGCCTACGACCGGATCGAGCTGGCGGAGGACGGCAGCAGCCGGACGGGCGGCGCCATGTCCATGCGCGACACCGCCGGCGGGCGGCTCTGGATGGGGCTGGCCGCCGCGACGCTCATCGACCTCGGCGCCACCGAGCTGATGGCGGACCCGCAGGCCATCGCGGAGGCGATCAACAAGGCCGATCGAGATCCGGCGCTGGCCAATCGGGTGGTGCAGTATCTCCTCGGCCTCTCGCGGGAGCTGCGCCTGGCCCACGCCGCCGAAGCGGCGATGATCCGCGAACGGCTCGGCGCCCTGCTCAACCACCTGACACCGGAGGCGCTGAAGGACCTCGCGTCGCGCGGTGCGGACCTGGCACAGCGGCGTCGCCTGGTCCAGGACGCCGCGATGATGCTTCCCGCCGGGGCTGCGCTGGCGCTGCTTCGCGCCGCCTCCGACGGCACCTCGCAGACCATCCCGGGCGCCATGCTGCGGATGCTGAACAAACTGGCGTTTCAGGCGGAGAAGGGCTCGCTGACGGTGCGGGAGGAGGCCGATCTCGCGATGCGGGAGTCGATCCGCCAGCTGGTGGACAAGTGGGAACTGGCGGATCCCAACCCGGAGCGCTACAGCCGGCTGCTGGAGAAGCTCGCCCGGCACCCGACCGGCGCCAGGGAATCGAAGGAAGAGCATCCCAGCGAGGCGTATCGGGTGGTGGAGATGTCGCTTGAGACCGACACCGTGGGCGAGACGGTCTGGGGCGCCCTCGAGGCGATGGTCATGGCGGGCGAGGCCACCCGCGTGGTGGAGATGGTCAAGGATCCGCGGGTCGCGGAGGACATCCAGGAGCAGTTCTGGATTCATCTTGCCACCGCGACCAACATGCGGGTGCTGCTCAATAACGAGCCGCGCGACACCGAAGTGGTCGAGGTGCTGCTCGAGCGGATGGGGATGGCCGCCGCCGAGCCGATGCTGGAGAGCCTCGAGGTGGCGGAGAATCGCGCCATGCGGAGCCGTCTGCTCAACCGGCTCAAGGGGCTGGGAACGGCGATCGGTCCCATGCTGGTGCAGCGCCTCGAGGCGGCGCCGTGGTATGTGCAGCGCAACCTGCTGGCCCTGCTCTCCTCCCTTCCGGAGATCCCGGCCGAGTTCTCGCTCGCGCCGTACGCCAACCACGAGGACGGCCGGGTCCGGCGCGAGGCGCTGAAGCTGCAGCTCAGGATCCCGGGCCAGCGGAACGACGCGGTGCACGCCCTGCTGGGCGAACAGGATGACGTCAACCTCCGCCTCGGCCTCGCGGCGGCGCTGGAGGGGTGCCCGCCGTCCGCGGTGTCCCGCCTGATGGGGCTGCTCAACGACCGGCGGCTGGGCGCGGAGGTCCATGCCATGGCGATCCGCGTGCTCGGGACGATCCGCACTCCGGCGACCCGGGACTGGCTGATCGATCACGCCCTCACCCGGGCGCGGTGGTTCCGGCCGCGGCGGCTGGTGCCGCGGTCGCCGGAACTGATCGCCGTCATCGCGACGATCACCCGCAGTTTCGCCCGGGATCCCCAGGCCCAGCTGGTGATTCGTCTCGCCCTCGCGAGCAACGACGGCGCGATCCGACGGGCCGCTTCCGGCGCCCTGGAGCAGGAAGCGCCAGCCGAGCAGGAGGAACTCGCGAATGAGTGACCCGGTCCGATTCCTCACTTCGCTGGGCCAGGCGCTGTCCGCCTCGACCCTGTACCGGGAGGGACACCCGGCACGGGAGCGGGCCCTGGACCAGGCCTGGGAACACCTCGAATCGCTCCGGCTGGTAGACCCGGCCCCGAACTTCTCCTTCCTCGAGGACGACGTCCTCTACCGGCAGCAGGCGCTCAGGGATTTCAAGGCCTGGGACTGGGCCCGGCGCCTTTCGAAGGCCGGCGTGCAGCGGGTAGAGATCGAGCCCGAGGTGACGCGCGAGGACCTGGGCGAGTTCGTGACCGAGGTCCAGCGCAAGGTCAACAACGTCGAGGAGGACACCACGCTGGCCCGGCAGGAACG
>JAOUIC010000390.1 GCA_029884275.1 Gemmatimonadota bacterium
TTGAGAAATGGCCCCCGGCTAGCGATGTTAACGCTCCCGGCGCCGTAGCCAAGTGGTAAGGCAGAGGTCTGCAAAACCTCTATTCGCGAGTTCGATTCTCGCCGGCGCCTCTTGCCCCGCAACGACTTGGGCCCTCCCGGCGGAGGCCTGCCTCCTCTCGGCCCCAATCCCTCCGCGCTCCCATTCATCCTTCGCGAGGCGGACGCCCGCATGGCACACGGCCCATCGCCCGACGATCCCTATCCGATTCCTGGGGTCCAACGCACCGGGTTCCTCAAGCCCTTCATCACCCGACCGAACATCGTGGTCGGCGACTACACCTACTACGACGACCCGCGGGGCCCCGAGCACTTCGAGGCCAACGTCCTCTACCACTTCGAGTTCAACCACGATCGCCTGGTCATCGGGAAGTACTGCTCCATCGCGGCCGACGTCCGGTTCATCATGAACGGCGGGAATCACCCGACGGACTGGCTCACGACCTTTCCCTTTCCCGTCTTCGGTCACGGCTGGGAGGCGGCCATGCCGGACGCCTGGCCGGCACGGGGCGACACCGTGGTGGGCAGCGACGTGTGGTTCGGCTATGCCGCCATCGTCATGCCCGGCATCCGGATCGGCGACGGGGCGATCATCGCGGCGGGCTCGGTCGTCACCAGGGACGTCCCGCCCTACGCCATCGTGGGCGGCAATCCCGCGGAGATCATCCGCTACCGGTTCGACGAGCCCACCATCGCCCGACTCGGCGAGCTCAAGTGGTGGGACTGGGATCCCGCCACGGTCACCAGGAACGCGAGGGCGCTCTGCCGCGGCGACATCGACGGGCTCGATGGCCCCGCCTGACCGTGCCGGCCCGATGTCCGGCGCCGAGCGGGCGTGGCGCCGGGCCCTGACGGTGGCGCTGGCGCTGTACACCGTCTGGTCCCTCCGCTCGCCCGGCCAGTACCACTTCCTCGACGCCCTCGACCTGCCGATCCACGAGACCGGCCACCTGGTGTTCGCCTGGGGCGGCGACATTCTCACCGCGCTCGGCGGCACCCTGCTGCAGCTGATCATGCCGCTGGCCTTCGCGGTCTACTTCTGGCGCCGCGGCGACCGGCACGCCGCCAGCGTCCCGCTCTGGTGGACGGGACAGAACTGCTGGAACATCGCGCGCTATGTGGCCGATGCCCGGGCCATGGAACTGCCACTGGTGGGCGGTGGGGAGCACGACTGGAACTACCTGCTCGGCGAATGGGGCGTGCTTCGGCGGGACACCCTGATCGCCCGCGACATCCGGTTCCTCGGCACGGTGCTCGCAATCATTGCCATCTGGATCGGCTGGCAGGCGCTGAGGACGCCAGATGCTGAGGCGGCCCAATCGCCGGCCGCTTCAGCGGCACCATGACGGCCATGCCGTTCCGGCTTCCCTCCACCGCGCCCCGCGCACCCCTGACCCGCTTCGCCCCGGCGCCGACCGGATATCTGCATCTCGGCCACGTCGCCAGCGCCGTCTGGGTCTGGGGCGTCGCCCGCGCCCTCGGCGGACGCGTCCTCCTGCGCGTCGAGGACCACGACCGGAGCCGCTCCCGCCCCGAATATGAGCAGGCACTCCTCGACGATCTGGATTGGCTCGGCCTCGAGCCCGATCTCGGCCTCCCTGCCGCCTACCGCGCCGGCCGGTGCGAGTACCGCCAGAGCGAGCGCGGGGCCGTCTATGACCACGAACTGGGGCGCCTCTCCACGGCGGGCCTCCTCTTCGCCTGCGACTGCTCGCGGCGCCGGCTGCGCGAGTCGGGCCCCGACCTCCCGAATGTCGAGACCCCCTACGACGGCCGCTGCCGCCATCGGGGGCTCACCATCCAGCCGGGTCGCGGGGTGCGCGTCCGGATGGAGGGAGGCACCGAGCGCTTCACCGATCTGCGCCTGGGTGCGCAGGAGCAGGACCCGTCCGAGCAGTGCGGCCACCTGCTGGTCCGCGACCGCCTCGGCCAGTGGACCTACCAGTTTGCCGTGACGGTCGACGACTGGCGGCAGGGGGTCGACCTCGTCATCCGCGGGGCCGATCTCCTGGCGTCCACCGGACGGCAGCTTCGACTTGCCCGGCTCCTGGGGCGGGAAACGCCGCCGGCTTTCCTGCATCATCCCCTCATCCTGGCGCCGACCGGGGCCAAGCTCAGCAAGGCCAACCGCGACACCGGCGTCCGCGACCTGCGGGCCGCCGGGATGTCGGCCGCCGAGGTGCTCGGTGCCGCGGCCCACGCCACCGGACTCCTCCCCGCCAGCTCGACGCTCGGCGCCTCCGATCTCGGCGGCCTCTTCCTGGCTTCCTGAGGGCCGCACCTGCCTTCCCGCACCGATCCCGGGATGTGCCAGTGGACGGTATTAAGATTCCCGAAGCCCCCGCGGGATGGGGGCACCATGCACAGCGTGCCAACCCGGCGCTCGCCACAGCAGGCAGGGCGCCCAGCGACGAGGATAGCAGGATGAGATTGTTCAGTCGAAGTGTTGGGCTCGGGTGCGTGATGGTCACGGCGGCGGCCGCGACGGTGCAGGCCCAGGGGGAGTTCTGGCCCCGCGAAATTCCTGCCAAGAACGCGACGGTCGTGGTTTACCAGCCGCAACCCGATTCGCTCCGTGGCAACAAGATCTACGCCCGCGCGGCCATGGCCATTGAACAGCCAGGGAAGGAGCCGATCTTCGGCGTCTTCTGGATGGTCGCCGAGATCGAGACAGACCGTGACAGCAGGATCGCGGAGATCACCGGCCTCACGGTGATCGAGGTGCGCTGGCCCGACGCGACGGCGGACGACCAGAAGCGGTTCAGGACGCTGGTCGAGCAGGAAATTCCCAAGTGGGACATGCCGATCTCGATGGAGCAGCTCAACGCCTCGCTCGCGGCCACGGAAGAGCAGGTCAAGCTCGCGGCGGACCTCCGGGCCACCCCGCCGGAGATTCTCGTC
>JAOUIC010000391.1 GCA_029884275.1 Gemmatimonadota bacterium
GGCCGGTTATGGAACGGTTCGGCTTCGTCCGCCCCCATGTTCGCTGAAGGCCTGGACCTCGTTCCGGCGCTGTTGAGTGCCCGGGTGGCCGGCCTGTCCACCCTGGCGGCGGTCACTCTCGGGACGCCACTGGCATGGCTGCTGGGGCGGTACCGGTTCACCGGCCGGGCGCTGCTCGAAAACGTCGTGCTGCTGCCGCTGGTGCTGCCGCCGACCGTCGTGGGGTACTACGTCCTGGTGCTGGTGAGCCGGAGAGGGCCCGTGGGCGAGGTGCTGGCGGCAGCGGGGTTCGATCTCGCATTCACCTGGCGCGGGGCGGTGCTGGCGGCGTGGATCGGATCGTTCGGGCTCTTCGTGCGGTCGGCGCAGGCGGGTTTCGAACTGGTGGATCCAACGCTGGAGGACGCCGCGCGAACGCTGGGCCGGTCGGAGTGGGGAGTGTTCTGGTCGGTGACGCTCCCCCTTGCCTGGCGCGGGATCGCGGCTGGCACGGCCCTCGCCTTCTGCCGCGCGGTCGGCGAGTTCGGCATCACGCTGATGGTGGCGGGGAACATCCCCGGCCGGACTCAGACGATTCCGCTGGCGATCTACGACGCGGTGCAGGGCAATCGGATGGCGGACGCCAACGCCCTCTCGCTGCTCACCCTGGCCGTCGTGGTGCTGCTCCTGCTGCTGGCGCGGCGAGGCGCGCGGGTGCGGTTCTGACCATGGTTTCCGTCGAACTCCTCAGCCACCTGCCCGGATTCATCCTCGACGTCAGCTGGGAGGTCAGCGACGGCGTGGTGGCGCTGTTCGGGCCGTCCGGGGCGGGGAAGAGCCTCACGCTCAATCATCTCGCCGGCCTGCGCCGGCCCGACGCGGGGCGGATCGTGGTGCGCGGCCGCACCCTGTACGACTCCACGCGCGGCATCAACCAGCCGACCCGCGACCGGCGCCTGGGCGTCGTCTTCCAGGGGTTCGCGCTCTTTCCCCACATGACCGTGGCCGAGAACATCGGTTTCGGCCTTCGACGCCTTGGCTCGGCCGATCGGCGCGCGCGGGTGGGCGAGCTGCTCGAGCGGCTGGGGCTGGGCCCGGCCCGGGATCTCCGTCCCCACGCCCTCTCGGGCGGGCAGCAGCAGCGCACCGCGCTGGGGCGCGCGCTCGCCACCGATCCCGACCTGCTGCTGCTGGACGAGCCGCTCTCGGCGCTCGACACACCGCTCCGGCGCGCCCTGCGGGATGATCTCGCCCTCGCGCTTCGCGGATTCGGCAAGACGGCGATCGTGGTGACCCACGATCTGGGGGAGGCCTGCCAACTGGCCGACCAGATCGTGGTCTACGAGGGAGGGAAGGTGCTTCAGGTCGGACGCAAGGCAGATGTGTTAGGTCGCCCCGCGTCGCCGGCGGTCGCGACGGTGCTCGGCATCCGGAACGTTCTCGAAGGCGAGGTGCTGGAGGCGACGCCGGAGTTCGTCCGCATCGGGTGGCGGGGCCATGAACTCCGGGCCGCCAACTGGAGCGAGCGGCCGGCGCTGCCCAGCGCCGGGAGCCGAGTCTCCTTCTTTGTGCGGCCCGAGCATGTGCGCCTGATGCGGAAGGACCGCTACGGGGCGCCAGTCGACCGGCGCATGAACGTGTTCCGTGGGGACCTCGTGGGAGAGACCGACCTGGGCACCTCCCTGGCGCTGCAGTTCCGGGTCGCCGGCGGAACCCCGCCGGCCCGGGGGTACGACCTGGAGATCGAGATCTCGCGGCTGGCGCACGAGAAGCTCCACCTGGACTACGACCGCCAGTGGACGGTCGCGGTTCAGCCCAGCGCGGTGCAGCTGCTCGAGGTGCCGGGGGAGCCGATAGGCACCATATTGCCTATCGGTTAAGGGCGCGATAGGTTGGGCGGATTCGCTCCACCACCCTTCCTCCAGCCCGAAGACTTCCGTGCGCCTTTTCTGTCGTTGCTCCCTGCCGACCAGCCTCGTCCTGGCCGCGTGCTCCGCTACCACTCTGGCCGCACAGCAGCCGGCTGCCCCCGCCCCCGCGCCGGCTCCGTCCTCCGGCGTGAAGTTTTCGGGATACATCCAGGCCCGCGAGACGTACCAGGACGAAGCCGGACTCACCGGCTCCATCAACCGCGCCCGGCTGACCGCATCCGGCGGCATCGCCACCAACTTCACCTGGCGGATCTCGGGGGAGTTCCGGACCGGCAATGCCGGCAAAGGGGCGAGTGTCGCCCTCGCGGATGGCTACATCCGGTGGAAGAAGAAGGACTTCGGAATCCAGGCCGGGCAGTTCAAGACACCCTTCGCCCGGGAGTACTACACGGCCCTCCCCGACGTGGAGACAGCGGACCGGGCTACGGTGGTCGATTCACTGGCCCCCAAGCGCGACATCGGCGTCATGGCGGACTATGACCTCCGGGGCAAGGCAATGCTGCAGGCCGGGGTCTTCAATGGCGAGGGCCAGAACGTGACGACCAACAAGGACTCGACTGTCCTCGGTGTCGCCCGCCTGGTGGTACGCCCGCTCAAGGACATCAATGTCGGTGGCAGCGTGGCCATGTATTTCGGCGACAGCACGCGCTACGGAGTGGAGGCGAATTACGAGGGTCCCGAGCTCACGGTCCGGGGTGAGTACGTGGCGCAGGCACGCGACAGCCTCGGCGGGGACACCGACAAGGGCTGGTATGGCCTCGCGGCCTATTTCGTCCACAAGAAGGTGCAGCTGGTGGCGAAGTATGAGGACTTCAGCCGCGATGCGATCAGCCTGCAGCAGCAGAACCAGGCCTGGACCGGGGGCGCCAATCTCTTTCTGGCCGGGACGGCGGTGAGGCTCACCCTCGAGTACATCTCCCGCGAGGTCGGCGACCCCGGGGTCCGCAAGGGGACCGGCCTGGCCCAGCTTCAGCTCCGCTTCTGAGGAACCGGTCCATGAGAACTCTGTCCGTCACGGGGGCACTCGG
>JAOUIC010000392.1 GCA_029884275.1 Gemmatimonadota bacterium
CCGCAGGGCCGCCAGATCCGATTCCAGGGAGTGCCGCTCACCTTCGTGGCTGCGCAGCCGCTGGACTTCACGCTGCAGCGATTCTTCCAATTGGCGCACCAGTTGCCGCTGCTCCGACAGGCGGGTCCGGACTTCCAGTTCGGCCTGCGAACGGGCCGCCAGTTCCGCCTGCGCCCGGGCCCGCTCCCGCTCCGCCGTCTCATGCTCGACGCGCGCGGCTTGTTCCTCCCGGCTCGCCTGGAGCCTCCGGCTCTCCATCTGGCCGCGCTCCTCGCTTGCCCGGAGCTTGCGGGCGGCGGCGTTCGCGAGGCGCTCAGCGGCCAGCGCGAGGTCGCCGTCGAGCTTTCCGAGCTCCAGCCGGACATCACCCAGCTGACGGGCGATCTCGGTCCGCTGGTTGTCGAGCCGCGCCCTCGTGCGGGCCCCGGTATCGCGCTGCTCCTCCAGTTCGGTGAGGCCGGCGCGGAGCAGGGGCAGCCGGTGTCCGAGGTCGGTGTGGTGTCGCTCGGAGTCTTCCACCTGGGTGGCGATCTGGTCGAGCAGGCGGCGGGCCAGGGTGACCTGGACCGCGTACTTCTCCTCCATCAACCGGGTATGGCGCTCCGCCTTCCCCTTCTGGCGCGCCAGGCTGCGGATCTGGCTCTGGACCTCCGCAATCAGGTCCTCGACCCGCTGGAGGTCCGCGCCGGTCTCCTCCAGCCGGCGGGCCGTGGTCTGTCGCCGGTCGCGATAGAGTCCGATGCCGGCGGCCTCCTCGAAAAGCGAGCGGCGATCCTCGGCCCGGTCACTCAACAGCCACTCGATCATCTTCGACTCGATCACCACGCCCGCATCGGCGCCGAGGCCGGTTCCGCGAAGCAGGTCCTGGATGTCCCGCAGCCGCACCACCGTTCCGTTGAGCAGGTACTCCGACAGGCCGCTGCGGGAGAGGCGGCGCGTGATCTGGACTTCCCGGTAGGCGATCGGGAGCTCGCCTTCCGTGTTGTCAAGGAACAGGGACACCTCGGTCACGTTCACGGGGCGGCGGCCGGATGAGCCCTGGAAGATCACGTCCTCCATCTTCCCTCCCCGGAGCAGTCTGGCCGACTGCTCCCCCAGCACCCAGCGCACCGCGTCCGAGACATTGGACTTGCCGCACCCGTTGGGGCCGACGATCGCGGTCACGCCGTCCTGGAAGGCCAGCGTCACCGTGTCGGCGAACGACTTGAAGCCGGAGAGTTCGAGTTTGGTCAGTCGCATGGGAGGGAGCCGTGCCTCAGCGATCGGGTTGATAGACGAAGAAGGGGCGGCCCAGCCGCCGGCCCGCCGATTCCGCAATTTCTCTGGTGGGGAAGGGGCCCAGGACGACCCGGTAGCCCTCTTCCTCGCTCGCGGGATTCACCACGCTGGCGGGAAGCCCCTGCTGTTCGAGCTGACGCGCCAGCTGCCGCGACCACTCGGGGTTTTGCGAACTGGAAACCTGGAGGAACACCCCTTCATCCCCGTTGGGAGAGGCGGGTCCGCTGCCCGGGGCCTGCTTCGTCGAAGCCAGGAGCGGTGCGGCGGCGCCAGCCGATTCGGGGGCCCACTCCAGGGGCAGCCAGATGTCAGGGCCGGCGTCGGCGAGCGCCCCGCTCCGGGGGAATCCGGGCCGCACGAGGTCGTGGGCTGCCAGTCCGCCGCCCGCCCGCAGGATCAGGACTTCCCGGTTCGTGATGGCGGGTAGGTCCCGGCTCCACGCCGTCGCGAAGCTGCCAGCAATGCGATTGGCCACCGTGTTGATCAACCATACTGAGTCCTGACCCACCGGATGGACCATGAGCCACCGACCGAAGGGATCCATCCGAAGGGCACCGGCAAGTCCGGGCAACTCGATGTCCCCGATGAGCTGCCGGCTGAAGCGGTTGTAAACCTGCAGCGGTCCCTCCCGCCGTGCAACGTAGAACCGGTGTCCTGATGGTGAAAACACCACGGCCCTGGCGTGCCCGGACGTCCGTATGCTCGTCGGATGATCCGGCATGCGGGGGTCCACGATCAGGACCGACGTGTCCGCCGCCACCGCGACCAGGTCGCCCCAGAGGGTCGCCGTGGCGTCCCCCGAAGGAATCGACGCGGTGAGCGGTTCCTCCCCGGGGCGGAGCAACGTGAGCTGGGAGGTCTCGCCTGTCGAGATGGTCAGCAGGGAGGAACTGCGTCCTCCGAAGAGATCGCGCGGGCGAGCCGAGAGCCGGGACGGGAACCGCTTGGGAGTTCGCCGGAGATACTGGGTGACCACCAGGCTGTCGTTCACCGTGTAGAGCGTGCCGTCCGGTCCCAGTGCGGCGGTGGAACCACCCCCGAAGCGATCCCGCCCGGTTCGGGCGGTCTGCAAATCGAAGGAGAGCACCTCGCCCTTCCGCGAGACCAGGTACACCAGGCCGGACGCGAGGTCGGCGCCGAGGGTGCCCTGCAGCGGAGGGAGGGTGTCGGAGGACTCCCAGGTCCATTGCCGAAGGTCGGGCAGGTGATAGAGCCTCGCCTGGCCGCCCGCGGCCGGCAGCCGCAGCAGGCTCGACGGCGGCGGGACCGACGTGACGGAGAGTCTGGCAACGGGCTGGGGGTCGGGAGAGCAGGCGAGGATCAGGGTCAGCCCCGCCCACACCCGCATGAGGCGGATGGGCACGCTGAAAATCTAGCGGACGGGGGGTGAGCGGAGAAGCCGGTAAGGCCGGTTAGAACCCGGGGCCCAGGCTGAGGGTCCAGTAGGTCCCGATGTCGGGCCGCCGCATCGGAATCGCCATGTCGAGTCTGAGGATCATGAAACCGAAGAGATTCATTCGGGCCGAGGCGCCTACCGACGAGACCGGCTCCCGGACCGAGTAGGGGTTGTCGCCCGGCTCCCGGCGCCAGACGAGGTCCACCCCATCTTCCCAGGCTACCCCGCCGTCGAAGAACAGGGCGCCCTCGATCGGCGGGAA
>JAOUIC010000393.1 GCA_029884275.1 Gemmatimonadota bacterium
CTCAGGCCGAGCAGCCCCGACAGATCCGGCGCGGAGTCCCCCGCCACCGAGTCCAGGGCCCCGGAACCTGACGCGCCGGCCGGCGCGCTGAGCCCGAGCACGGCGACGAACCCGGTAACGACAAAGGCCGCGATGGCGGCCCCGGAAAGCAACTTCCCGAAAACCTTCATGAATCCCATGCTCATTCCTCCGCTTGAAGAATAGCGGAAGGTTCACCGGTACGGGTAGCCCCCCGCGAGCGCCGTCTCCAGCGCGGCATCGTGGCCGTAAAGGTCGGAATAGAAATAGACCTCGCCATTCTCGCGGGCGATCGCGGTCGCGTAGACCACGAACACCGGAATGGGAGCGGTGAGGTTCACTCTTCGCGGCTGACCCGCATTCATCGCCTCGCGGATCGCCTCATCGCTCCACTCCGGCCGGTCGCGGAGCAGGAACCGCGCGAGCGCGAACGGATCGCCCACCCTGATGCAGCCGTGACTCGCGTCGCGCCGGGTGCGCTCGAACAGCGCCTTGGAAGGAGTGTCGTGGAGGTAGACGTCGAAGTCGTTCGGCATGACGAACTTCACCATGCCGAGCGCATTGTGGGGTCCGGGTGTCTGGCGGACGGTCACCCCCTGCCCGATCCGGACGACATGCTCCGGCCACGGCGGGATGACCTCGTTCCGCTCGACCAGCTCGTAGCCGTTCTGCGCGAGGAACGCCGGGTCCTTCATCGCTTCCGGCTTGATCTCCTTCGCCGCGATCTCGGCCGGCACGTACCAAGTGGGGGAGAAGACCAGGTATTCCAGGTTGGCGGCGAAGAGTGGCGTCTGGGACGTGAAGGCCCGCCCCACGACGACGTTCATCCTGAGGGTGGAGGATTCGATGTCCTGTAGCCCGCTGAGCGCGTAGAGCCGGAAGGACGGCGGGTTGACGAAGATCGGCGGCGTGTCGTAGTGCCGCGGCAACCAGCGCCAACGCTCGAGGCTCAGCCCGATCTGCCGAATGCGGGCCTCGAACGGATGCTCGAGCCGAACTCGCGTCGAGTCGCCGATGACCCCATCGGGGGTGAGGCCGTGCCGGAGCTGGAATCGCTGGATGGCCAGGACCAGGGGTCGATCGTAGGTCGAATCCAGCGCCGACAAGGCGGAGGTGTCCCGCCAGTCGCCCAACAGGTCGAGCAGGCGCCCGAGGGTGGCGGCGCCGGCATAGGTCGCGCCCGGTTTCAGCCGCCGCGGCATCGGCGGCAGGACGAACCGGGCCGAGTCGCGAGCGAGCTGCTGGTACCGCACCAGCGCGGCGACCAGCAGCCAGTAGTGCCACTGCGGCGGCTCGAGCCGGACCAGGACGTCGTTCGGCTGTGCGCTCTGCGCGAGCGACTCCACCGCGGAGCCCAGGTCGAAGGGCTCGACGGGCAGCTTGTACGTGGCGTGGATCGCCTCCGCACTCACCCGCCCTCGGCGGAGCGCCTGCGCGAACCGCGCGGCCGCCACCGACAGGGCGGCATCCACCCTGTCGCGGACCGGCCCTCCCGGGTCGTGGGGCCGGGCGAACTCCGCCGCGAGCCATCGGGCGTCATAGTCCTCCGGCTCCAGCCCGCGGACCGCGGCCTCCGCCAGCACCTGCACCATCGCGCGGGCGGCCACCGTCGGTTCGCCGGCCCGGTACCAGAGCGGGCTCCAGCCGCGCCGGGCGTACACCTCGCGGAGGGCCGGCGCCACGTCGCGGATATCGGGCCAGCGGATCTCCTCGTGTCGCGCCGCGCCCAGAATTTCGATGATGGCCGGTGACTGGCCGGCGAGAGAAGCGGGCAGCGGGAGACCGCTGAGCAGCAGTGTGAGGAGGGCCCGGCGCATGCTGGAACCTACAGCGGTGGAACGACCGGGGCGCCAGGGCTACGGCGTCTGTCCGCCCACCAGGTACCGTCGCACGAACTCCACGGTGGCAAAGAACTGGAAGTCGGCGTTGTCCTTCTTCTGAAATCCATGTCCTTCGTTGAGACCCACCAGGTACCAGACTGCGCCTCCGTTCTGCCTCACACTCCGGACGACCTGGTCGGCCTCGGTCCGTGGCACCCGCGGATCGTTGGCCCCCTGCACCACGAACAGCGGCCGGGTGATCCTCGCGGCGTTGGTGAGCGGTGCGGTCCGGTCCATGAACTCCCGCATCGCCGGGTCGCGTTCGTCGCCGTATTCCACCCGGCGGAGGTCACGGCGGTACGACTCGGTGTTGGTCAGGAACGTGGCCAGGTTCGAGATCCCCACCACGTCCACCGCCGCGGCGATCCGGTCGGGATAGGTGGTCGCCACCATCAGCGTCATGTACCCGCCATAGCTTCCGCCGGTGACCATGACCCGGCTGGCGTCCAGGCCCGGCTGCGAGCGGATCCAGTCGAGCAGCGCCCCGATGTCCTTGACCGAGTCCTCCCGTTTCATTCCGTTGTCGAGACTCACGAACTTCTTGCCGTAGCCGGTCGAGCCACGGACGTTGGGATAGATCAGCGCCACCCCGAGTTCGTTGAGCCAGTAGTTGTTGCGCGCCAGGAATCCTGGGCGGGCCTGGCCTTCCGGCCCCCCGTGGATGTTGATGATCACCGGCCGCTTGCCGGTGAAGGTCGCCGGCGGGCGGTAGAGGAAGCCGGAAATCTCCACGCCGTCGAACGACTTCCAGCTCACCAGCTCCGGCTCGACCAGCTGCTCCGCGACAAGGCCACCCAGCTCACTGGTGGTCCACCGCGTGATCAGGCCGGTCGTGGCATCGACCGAGTAGACGTCGCTGGGAGAGCGAGCCGAAGAGAGGGAGAATCCGAGGTCCTTCGAATTGAGGTGCCAGCTGAGCCCGCCGATCACTCCGGCGGGTAGCGGTCCGACCGCAAGCCGCTTGCGGGTGCGGACATCGTAGAGATACAGCACCGAGCGGCCCGCCTCGTTGGTGACCAGCGCGAGTCGGCGGCCG
>JAOUIC010000394.1 GCA_029884275.1 Gemmatimonadota bacterium
CTTCCCGGGGAGATCGACCGCGAGGCGTTCGTGCGGGCCGGAGTCGACCTGATCGAGGTGGTCGAGCGGGAGCGGCTGGAGGGCTGATGCTGATCGAGCGCGTCCGGCTGGTGAATTTCCGGCAGCACGAGGACACCGAACTCGTGCTGGGCGCCGGGCTGACCGGGGTGATCGGCGCCAACGGCGCGGGGAAGACCACGATCCTCGAGGCGATCGCTTGGGCGCTCTACGGGGCCGAGGCCGCTCGCGGGACGCGCGATACCATCCGCCGGCGCGGCGCGTTGCCACGGGCGGCGGTGCGGGTAGAGCTCCAGTTCGTGCTGGGCCCCCACCGCTACCGCGTGGTCCGCTCCCTGAGCAGCGCGGAACTCTTCCAGGACGGGGACACGGCATCCATCGCCGACAGCCTGGCCGCGGTGACCGAGAAGATCACCCGGCTGCTCGGCATGAGCCGGGAAGAGTTCTTCAACACGTACTTCACCGGCCAGAAGCAGCTGGCCATCATGGGAGCGATGAAGCCGGTCGAGCGGGCGCAATTCCTCGCGCGGGTGCTGGGTTACGACCGGCTGCAGCGGGCCCAGGAACTGCTGCGCGAGCGGCGGGCCGCGGCGCGCGCCCGGCTACAGGCCATCGAGGCCGGCCTGCCGGACCCGGCCGAGCTGGATGCGGAGGAAGGGCGGGCCCGCGAGCGGCTGGAGCAGGCGTCGGCCCGGGAGGCGGCGACGCGCGTCGCGCTCGAAGCGGCTGAAGCCCGCGCCGCCGATGCCATGCCGCGCTGGAGCGCCGCCCAGCAGCAGCGGGAGCGGGTGGCCGCCCTGCAGTCCGACCTCCGTCTAGCCGAGCACCATGTGACGGCGGCGCGGGATGGGTTCAGCCAACTCGACCGCGAGCTGGTCGCCGCGAGCGATGCGCGGACCCGCCTCGAGAGCCACAAGGCCCGGCTCGCGCCGCTGGAGCAGCTTCGGGCGGAACGGCACCGCCTCGACGAGCAGGCCGGCTTCTTCACCCGCCAGCAGGCCGCCCAGGCCCAGCTCGAGGAGGCGAGGCTGGGCCTGCAATCGCTCCGCAACCGGGCCGCGCGGCTGCCCGTCGCCGAGGTGATCGAGCAGGCGACGGCGCGGGCCGAGAAGCTGCGTGAGGCGCTCGAGTCGCTGGATGCCAGCCGCCAGGAGCGGCGCTCGCTCTGGGATCGGGATCTGCAGGATGCGCGCACCAAGCTGGTCGCGCTCCGGGACCAGTACAAGGACCTGAAGGAGCAGCTGGACCGGGTCAACACGGCGGGGGAGGGCGGCGCCTGTCCCACCTGCGCCAGGCCGCTGGGCGTCGAGTACGAGCATGTGGTGGGGATGCTCGACCGGCAGCTGCAGGACGTGATGTTCAACGGGAACTATTTCAAGTCGCGGGTCGACCAGCTCAGCGTCGAGCCGCCGGAGCTCAAGGAACTCGACCAGCAACGCGAGCAAGCCGAGGCGGAGCTGGCGACGGCGACCAGCGTTCTCGCCGGGCTGCAGGCGCAGGCCCGGGAAGGAGTGGCGCTCCAGAAGGAGCAGGTCCGGATGGAGGCGCGCGTGGCCGAGTTCGAGGCGGCGGCGCGCGAGGGGCCCACCGGCTACGACCCCAACCGCCACTCCGAGGTGCGCCGCCTGCTGGGTGAACTGGAGCCGCTTGCGCTCCAGGCCGAGCGCTGGCGGGTCGCCGCGGAGCGCGCCGAGACGCTGCTGCCGGAAGCGGAGCGCGCCGAGCGCCTGCTCACCGAGCGGGAGGCGGAAGCCGGTGCGATCAGGGACGCGCTGGGCGAGATCGGCTACAGCGACGAGTCCTACGAGGACGCCCGGCAGGCCTGGGAAGCGGCCCAGCGGTGGCGCCGCGAGGCGGAACTCGGCACGGTGCAGGCCCGGGGAGACCGCATCGCGGCCGAGGAAGGGAGGCAGGCGGTCGCCCGGCGGCGCGAGGAGAGGGATCGGCGAGATGCCGAACGGCGGGACGCCCACCGCGTCGTCGCGATGCACAACGAGCTCGACCGGGCCTTCACCGACCTGCGTACCGATCTCAACACGCAACTCCGGCCCGATCTCTCCGACCTCGCCAGCGGGTTCCTGCGCGACCTTTCGGGGGGCAAGTACTCCGACCTCGAGCTCGACGAGGACTACGTCGCGACGATTGTCGAGGGTGGAGATCCCCGGCCGGTGATCTCCGGCGGCGAGGAGGACATCGCCAGCCTAGCGCTCCGGCTGGCGATCAGCCAGATGATCGCCGACCGGGCCGGCCAGCCGCTCTCGCTCCTGGTGCTCGACGAGGTGTTCGGTTCCCTGGACGACGAACGCCGCGGCTCCGTGCTGGAGCTGCTGCGAAGCCTCGCCGACCGGTTTCCGCAGGTCATTCTCATCACGCACATTGAGGGTGTCCGCGAGGGGGTGGACCGCGTGATCCGGGTGGATTTCGATGCCGCACGCGGGTCGGCCAGCATCAGGGAAGAGAACGCCGGGGGGCTCGATGGCCTGGCCGCATGAGCGCCGTCCCTTCGGGCCCTCGCGTCCGACCGCGCGGGACATCGACGCCCTCAATCGGATGTTCGCCGACGCCTTCACCGACCGCTACCGGCGGGACGGCCTCGGTGGCGTGCGTGTGCCGAAGCTCAACCCGGCCATCTGGCGGTACGCCCTGGAGGATGCCGAGGACGGCGCCATGATCTGGCGCGACGAATCGGGAGCCCTGTGCGGCTTCAACATCGCCCACCTCTCGGGCCGTGAGGGGTGGATGGGGCCGCTGGCGGTTCGCACCGACCGGCAGGGGGAGGGGCTCGGGAAGGAGATGCTCGGGGCGGCGATCGACTGGCTCAAGCGTCGGGGCGCGGCGACCATCGGCCTCGAGACCATGCCGCGGACGATCGACAACATCGGCTTCTACAGCAGTCTGGGGTTCGTTCCCC
>JAOUIC010000395.1 GCA_029884275.1 Gemmatimonadota bacterium
CGGATGATACGTCCTGATCAGGCCGGGCGAAGGCTGGAAGTTCCGGTACGGGTCCTCGGCGTTGACACGACATTCGATGGCATGGCCGCGGAGCTTGCCCGGCTCACCGCGGAAGCTGATCGGCTCCCCGGCCGCGACCCGGATCTGCTCCTTCACCAGGTCGAAGCTGGTGACCATCTCGGTCACCGGGTGCTCCACCTGGATTCGGGTGTTCATTTCCATGAAGTAGTAGCTGCCATCCTCGTCGAGGAGGAACTCGATGGTCCCGGCCCCGACGTAGCCGATCGCGGCGGCCAGCCGGACGGCGGCCTCACCCATCTGATCCCGCAGCTCGCTGGTGAGCGCCGGACTGGGGCTCTCCTCGATCAGCTTCTGGTGACGGCGCTGGACCGAGCAGTCGCGCTCGCCGAAGTGCACCACCCGGCCGTGGGTGTCGCCCATCACCTGGATTTCGACATGTCGCGGCCGGCCGAGGTAGCGCTCGACGTAGACCTCGCCGTTCCCGAACGCGGCCAGCGCCTCGTTCTGGGCCAGCGAGAACGACTGGGCGAACTGCTCCGCATCCTGCGCGACCCGCATGCCCTTGCCGCCGCCGCCCGCGGTCGCCTTGATGATGACCGGGAACCCGATCCGCTCGATATGCGGCAGCGCCTCCTCGATGTCCCGCACCGTGCCGGGCGTGCCGGGCACGGTGGGCACGCCGGCCTCCTGCGCCAGGCGCTTGGCGGTGGCCTTGTCGCCCATCTGCCGGATCTGATCGCCGCTCGGCCCGATGAAGGTGATCGCCGACGCCTTGCAAGTGTCGGCGAACTCGGCGTTCTCGGCGAGGAAGCCGTAGCCGGGGTGGATGGCGTCGGCGCCGGTGATCTCGGCGGCGGCGATCAGGTTGGGGATGCGCAGGTAGGACTGGCGGCTTGGCGGTGGCCCGATGCAGACGTCGTCATCCGCGAACCGGACGTGCAGCGATTCCCGGTCCGCTTCGCTGTAGACCGCGACGGTCTCGATGCCGAGCTCCCGGCAGGCGCGGATCACCCGGAGCGCGATCTCGCCCCGGTTGGCGATCAGCACCTTCTTAAACACGGCTCACCCCGGGAACGCCGGCCTCGCCCGCGGCAGGGCTGGCGGCACGCGCGATGGGACCCATCAGGCCGTGAAGTCGGGGCCAACGCCCGAACTGCCTCCGCGCCCGCTGGCGATGTCGCTCAGCGAACGGTCCGAGGCCGAACTGATGCCGGAGGCGCGCAGCGCGAACTCGCTGGGGTTGGTCGAATAGAACAGCGCGCTCTCGTACGAGATGGCGTCGCTCTTGTACCACCTCATGAGCGATTGGTCGAAGCTCTGCATCCCGTACGCCTCCGCCCCCTCGGCGATCAGGTCGGGGATGTTCAGCGCCTTCTCGATGTCGCGGATGTTGTCCGCCACGGCGGCCGTGTTGATGAGCACCTCGGCGGCCGGCACCCGGCCCTTGCCGTCCTTCCGCGGCACCAGCCGGAGGCAGACGACCCCGGCGAGGGCAGTGGACAGGAGCGACCGGATCTCCTGGTGCTGGTGTGGCGGGTAGAAGGAGATCACCCGGTTGATGGTCTGGGTGGCGTCGGTGGTGTGCAGGGTCGAGAACACCAGGTGGCCGGTGTCGGCCGCCTTGAGCGCGACGTCGAGCGTCTCCATGTCGCGGATTTCGCCGATCAGGATCACGTCCGGGTCCTGCCGCAGCACATGCCGGAGCGCGAGGCCGAACGACAGGGTGTCGCTCCCGACCTCGCGCTGGGCGATGTTGGCCTGCTGGTCGCGGTGCAGGAACTCGATCGGGTCCTCGATCGTGATGATGTTGACCCGCCGGTTTTGGTTCACGTGGTTGATCATCGCCGCCAGCGAGGTCGACTTGCCGGAGCCGGTCACGCCGGTCACCAGCACCAGGCCGCGGGGCCGCAAGGCGATCTCCTCCAGCACCTCAGGCAGCTGCAGCTCCCGGACGGTCTTCACCTCGTAGGGAATGGCCCGGAAGGCGAACGCCAGCGTGCCCCGCTGCTGGTAGATGTTGGTCCGGAACCGGCCCACCCCGGGCACGCCAATGGCGAAGTCCGCCTCCTTCTTCTCGGCGAACTCCTTCACCTGGCGGGGGGTCATGATCTGCTCGGCCAGCAGCTTCAGATCCTCCGGCTTGAGCGGCTGCTGCTCCAGCCCCTCGAGGTCGCCGTTCACCCGGATGGTCGGCGGCCGCCCCACCTTGAGGTGAAGGTCCGAGCCGTTCCGCTGGACCATCACGGTGATGGCCTGCTTGAAATTGAAGGGAGGGACCGCGGGATTGACGGTGGATGTGTCAGCCATTGGGGTCCACCCGGTAGAGGACGGCGCCGAACTCGACCGGCTGGGCATCGTCCGCCACCACTTCGCGGATCACACCGGCCACCTCAGCTTCGATCTCGTTCATGATCTTCATCGCCTCGATGATGCACACCGTCTGGCCCACCGAGACCCGGCTCCCCACCTTGACGTACGGCTCGGCCCCCGGTTCGGGCGACTTGTAGAATGTGCCCACCATCGGTGACCTGATCTCCTTCAGCGCCGAGGGCGCCGGCGCCTGGGCGGCACTGGTCGCCGCGGGCGGGGCCGGCAGTGCCGCGGGCACGGCGACGGTCGGGGGCGGAGCGGGCATCGCCCCGGCCACGGCGGTGCCGGTCCGGGTGATCACCACCGCGCTCTCGAACCAGCCGCGCACCTCGATCGAGCCGATCTCGGGGAACTCATGCAGCAGCTCGGCCATCGACCGGACATCGCCGAGTTCGATGGACCGGATGCCGGGAAGCTTGGCCAGCAGCTTCGCGAGTTCCTGTGTCTCCTTGGAATTCATGGATGTCCCGGGTTGTGACGCCAGCCGGATGAGCGGGGCGTCCCTAGGCGATTGCCAGCAAGTCCACTCGGTTGT
>JAOUIC010000396.1 GCA_029884275.1 Gemmatimonadota bacterium
GGAGCCAGGGCCCGGGCCAGCACCCTGGTCAGCATGACCACGCCAGCCTTGCTGACGCAGTGGGCGCCGTAGCGCGGCCATGGCTCCAGCCCGCCGACGTCGGCGATGTTGATGACCCGCCCCCCCTCCCGACGCAGCCAGGGCAGCGCCCCCTGCACCACGAAGAACCCCGCGCGCAGGTTCAGATCCATCACGTCGTCCCACAGCTCGGGGGTGGTCTCCTCGACCCCCGCCCGCAGCATCACGCCGGCCGAGTTCACCACCACATCGAGACGGCCGAAACGCGCCGCGACCTGGCCGGGAAGCGCGCGGGCCTGGGCCACGTCGCGAAGGTCGGCGGGGAAGGCCTCCGCCCCCACCCCGAGTTCTCGGAGCGCATGCACCGTCACCGTCGCCTCGGCGAGGGACGCATGGTGGTGGACGGCGACCGACATCCCCCGGCGGCCGAGCCCGAGCGCGAGCGCACGACCGAGGCGGCGGCCCGCGCCGGTGACCAGGGCTACCCGGCCCGTCAACTCCATGTCAGAGAACGCCGTTGGTGACGGGGAGGATGTGGCCGGTGATGCCCCCGCTGGACTCCCCGGCGAGGAACAGGACCGCATCGAGGATCTGGTGCATCTCGACATAGTGGGCGGAGGCGCCCGCGGCCGCGACGTTCTCCGGGGTCCGCACCATGCTGGGAGCCACGGCGTTGATCCGGATGCCCTGGGGCCACAGTTCCACCGCCATTGATTGAGTCAGTGCGGCGACGCCAGCCTTCGCAGCGCTGTAGACCGCCAGCTGGCCCGCGGGACGGTAATAGGCGACGGACGCGAAATTGACGATGTTGCCGCGGGACGCCGCCAGCGCGCGAACCGCGGCACGCGACATCAGATATGCGGTCTTCAGGTTGATGGCGATTTCGCGGTCGAACTCGGCGGCACCGGACTGCCCTACCGGCCCGTAGGTCGTCAATCCTCCGGCAACGTTCACCACCGCATCGAGCTGACCGAAGTGCTTGAGCGCCGTCTCGACGGCGAGCGCTGCAACATCGGCCTCGCTGAGGTCCCCGGCGGCCGGGCGCGCGGCGATCCCCTCCGCCTCAAACTCCCGTACCCGTTGGGCCACGGCGACGGCGTTCCGGTCCACCGCGACGATGCTGGCTCCCGCACGCCCGAAGGCCTGCGCCACGGCATGACCGATCTGGCCCGAGCGCCCGACGCCGGTGACAAGGACTGTCCTGCCGGAAAAATCCCAGGTGGTCGCCATCAGAGTCCTCGAGCGGTAGTGGCGGTAGCGACGATTGCGACGATTGCGACGATTGCGACGGTAGGAAGATGGGGGTGGGCGTTGCGGGTATCAATCGCGCCGGGCCGGGGCGACCGGTCGCAGCGACTCCAGCGCGTCGAGCCAGTCGGCCGGGACCTCCTGCCCACCGAGCATCCCCCCCGGCGAAAGGTCCGGGGCATCCCCATGCCAGTCCGACCCGCCGGTGCAGCCCAAGCCGAGTGCCCGCGAAAAATCGGTCAGGCGGGCCCGTACCTCGGGCAGGTGCATCGGGTGCCGTGTCTCCACCGCGTCAAGCCCGTCGGCCCGAAGCTGGGCGAGCACGTTGCGGGAACCGCGGTCCTTCAGGTGCGCCGCGGAGACCACTCCGCCGGCCTCGTGGACCACGCGCGCCACGTCCCGGAAGAGGGGCAGCCGTTTGGGAACGTTCGCGGGCTTGCCCCACCCGAGATAGCGATCGAACGCCTCCTGCTCCGTTGCCACAAGGTTCAGCCGGCAGAGCGCCCGGGCGACGTGGGGCCGCCCCACCGCACCCCCGCCGGCCTCGCGCAGCACCTCCTGATCCGGGAGCGGGACCCCGATCGCGCGAAGCCGGCTCGCGATCTCCAGCCCGCGGCGCTCGCGATCGGCCCGGGAGGTCCGGAGCAGGCCATCCAGCGGGGCCCATCCGGTGGGCAGGAAGTAGCCTAACAGATGCATCTCGCCCCAGGGGACCCCGACCGAAAACTCGCAGCCGGGAATCACACGCACTCCGGCCCGCTCCCCGGCCTGCACCGCCTCGGGGATCCCGTCGAGCGTGTCGTGGTCGGTCAGCGCGACGGCGCCGAGCCCGGCCGCCGCGGCGCGCCGCACGACGTCGCCGGGCGGGAGCGTCCCGTCGGAGGCGGTGGAGTGAACGTGGAGGTCGATGGGCCGGCGACCACCAGCCGGATTGGCGGTCAGCGGAGGTACCCCGTTTCTGGGGCGGTCCGTCCCGGCTGGGAGAAGCCGAAGAGTTCCCGGAGCTGGTAGTCCGGCATCTCGGCCAGCGCGGCGTCGACATGCCGGGAAGAGGTCGGGGCGTATCGGACGATTCGCACCTCGTCGCCGCCCCGGCGACGAAACCTCAGTCCAAATTCATCCCGCTGGTACTGCGTGACGCGGCCGGTGGTGGACACCTCCCAGAGCGCTCCATCGACCTCGATCATGCGTGGCATGCGGCCTCGTCAATTCGTGTGGATCGGTCAGCTGGCGGCAGCGCCCGGAGCCGGGACTTCCTGCCAGACGGTCCAGGCGTCGGGAGCGTACTGCGCCAGGCGTCGGAGGGTCTGCTCGAGTTCGAGTTCTCCGGCGGTCCGGGAGGCGCGGGTCCGGTGGCCGAGCGGGGAACTGCTCTCGCTGAACTCGACGAAGGACTGCGGCTCCAGCGGGTTCTGGAACAGCCAGAGGTGCTGTCCCCGGCCCGCGCCGAGCGCCGCGAGGGCGTGCACGGTGCGCACATACTCTTCGGTGTGCCCGGGCAGCACGGTCACCCGGGAGATCGTCAGCGTCCGCCCCATGCTCAGGTCGCGTCGTCGGGAAAGTTCTCCAGCACCTTCTTCACGTCCGCGAGGAAGCGGTCGGCATCGGCACCGTCCACCACCCGGTGGTCGAAGGACATCGAGAGCATCCCCTTGA
>JAOUIC010000397.1 GCA_029884275.1 Gemmatimonadota bacterium
ACCCTGTGTCATCGAGAGCGCAGACGAGCTGGTCCGGGTGGCGGATGAGCTCGCGGCCATCGGCCCCCGCCTGGGTATCGCCGTGTGTCTCAAGGCGAGCTTCGACAAGGCGAACCGGGCGCGTCTCGGATCACCCCGAGGGCCGGGTCTGCAGGAGGGCCTTCTGGCCCTCGCGCGGGCGAAGCGAACGAGCGGATTGCCGCTGCTCACCGACGTGCACGAGCCTGGCCAGGCTCGGGTGGTCGCGGAGGTCGTCGATGCGCTGCAAGTGCCCGCCTTCCTCTGTCGCCAGACCGACCTCCTCACCGCGACGGGGGAGACCGGACTGCCGGTGAATATCAAGAAGGGCCAGTGGATGGCGCCGGAGGAGATGAGCGGCGCGGTTGAAAAGGTGCGCGCCGCCGGATGCCAGGATGTCGCTGTCACCGAGCGGGGGACCGCCTTCGGGTACGGCGACCTGGTGGTGGACATGCGCACCTTCGACCGGTTGCGCGAGGCGGTGAGCACCCCCGTGCTGTTCGACGGCACCCACGCGGTGCAGCAGCCCGGTCGCGGCGAGGGCGGAGCGAGTGGCGGGCAGCGCAGGTTCCTGCCGCCGCTGCTCTTCGCCGCGGCCGCGGCGGGGGCGGATGGCTTCTACCTCGAAACCCATCCCGATCCTTCCAGGGCCAGCAGCGACGCGGCGACCCAATGGCCGCTCGCCCGACTGGAGGAGCTGATGGCGCGGGCTCTGGACGTCTGGCACGCCGCCCGGGCGTCGGTGCGGGCGCCCACATGATCGACCTGAACGCCGCCCGTCGCGTGCGCCTGCTGGGACTGGACGTGGACGGCGTACTGACCAACAACGCTGTCCAGGTCGGGCTGATCGGAGGGCAACGGGTGGAGTTCAAGCAGTTCGACATCCAGGATGGGCTGGGCATCGGCCTGGCGCGCCGAGCCGGGCTGCTGGTGGTCTGGGTCAGTGGCCGATTCTCGGAGGCGACCTCGCTCCGGGCGACCGAGCTCGCGGTCGACGACCTGATCCAGGACCGTACCGCGAGGAAGGTCCCGGCGCTGGCCGCCGTCCTCGAGCGCCGCGGGGTCGGTTGGGACGAAGTGGCCTTTGTGGGCGACGACCTTTCCGACTTGCCGGTCCTTCGGCGGGTGGGACTCCCGCTCGCCGTCGCCAACGCGGTCGGAGAGGTCCGGGGACTCGCGGCCTACGTCACGAGGGCTTCGGGAGGCGCGGGAGCGGTGCGAGAGGTGGTCGAACTGCTGTTGCGCGCCCAGGGACGATGGGAAGCGACGCTGCACTCCTATCTGGGTGAGCGGGAGGGAGACACGTGAGACCGACGGGGACCTGGAGGGCGCTGCTGTACCCGGGGGTCGCCGCGCTGGCCCTCGCCGGCCTGCCGGCCGGATGCGCCGACGATGGGGCCCAGCCGTCCCGCACCCTGACCGCGGCGGACACCGCCGACCAGATCCTCGAGAAGATGGAGCATGTCATCACCGACGACGGAGTCCGGCGGACGCGCGTGCTGTCGGACACCGCCTACATCTACGAGATCAGCCAGATCGCCAGGCTGAAGGTGGTGAAAGTCGTCTTCTTCGACGAGAACGGCTTCGAGACCTCGACCGTGGTGGCCGACTCCGGGCGGTATCACATGAACGACGGATCGATGGATGCCTGGGGCAACGTCTTTGCCACGACACCCGACGGACGCACATTGCGCAGCAGCGAGCTGCGATACGACGCTGGCGTCCATCAGATCAGCTCGAATCGCGAGTTCACCTACGACCGCGGGGACCAGCATCTCGAGGGGAACGGGTTCACCAGCGACCCTGACTTCCGGAATGTGACCACGCGTCAGCCCCGCGGCGGGCCCGGCGGCGCCGATAAGCCCTCCAGCGGATTCCTGCTGCCAGGCCAATGAGAGTCCGGCCCTGGATGGTGCTGCTGACGTCGGTGTCCCCGCTGGGCGCGCAACAGCCGGGACCGGGCGGCGCATGCCAGTTTCACATCGACTCGGTTGGCGGCCTCGGCATCCAGGCCGTGGTGGGTGCGGATACCAACTATTACGCCGGCGGATTCGTGCAGCTCAGCTGTGTCGGGACCCGGATCGTGATGCAGAGCGACAGTCTGGTGTACTTCGGGAGAGGCCGGAACACCCAGGCGGTGTTCATCGGGCATGTCCGGTATCGCGATTCGACCATCACGATGGACGCCGAGCGCGGGACCTACTTTCGCAACGGTGAGCGGTGGGAGGCCCGGGGCAACGTCGTGACGACCAACCTGGTGAACGGAAGCACCATGAAGGGCCCATCGCTCGACTACCATCGCGCGATTCCAGGGATCAGGGACACGGCCGAGGCCTACGCCATCGGTCGGCCGACGATCAACTCGTATCCGCAGGACGCGGCGGGGGAGCGGGGGGAGCCCTACGTGGTAGTGGCCGACCGCGTGCGGCTCAAGGGGAACGACCGCATGTGGGCCGGCGGGCGGGTCACCATCGATCGCAGCGACTTCTCGGCCAAGGGGGACTCGCTCTACCTCGACTCCGGCGAGGGGCAGGAGGGTCAGCTGGTCGGGACGCCCTCCATGAGGGGGCTGGGCCGGGATTCCTTCGAGCTGACCGGCACTCGCATCGGTCTTGCGCTCGATGGCGCCGCCATCACCTACGTCACCGCGTTCGGCGATGGCCATGCGGTCAGCGCCGATCTGGATCTGGTCGCCGACACCATCGGGCTCGACCTCGAGAACGAACAGCTGGTTCAGACCCTGGCCTGGGGCGACAAGATCCGGCCTCGCGGCGTGACCGCCACCCACGAGCTGCGGGGCGATTCGCTCGCCTTCGACACGCCGGACCAGCAGCTTCGGGCGATCCGGTCGTTCACCGGGGCCTGGGTGGGGGGAGAAGCCGATCGGGTCGGCGGCGAGCGCG
>JAOUIC010000398.1 GCA_029884275.1 Gemmatimonadota bacterium
CCGGTGAACGTGCTGATGGTGAGGTTCGCGTCACGGGACATGACCCCGCCAGTGATGTGCCCACCCGTACCGGTTGATCTCACTTCACCCATGACGATCACCGGTCCGAAGAACTCCACCCCGCCCGACATGTCGAGGTCCCCATTCACCAGCAGGATCCCCTGGCCGTAACCACCGGTCAGTCGGATGTTGCCAGAGGAATAGATGATCGGGAAGTAGTTGGCGCAGGCGCCGGCGATGTTGAGCGGGTCGCCCCAGTTGGTATTGACGGCAGTGTTGCAGTTCCCGCCGGACACAGCGGGCGCCAGCCCGTTCCAGGTGCCACCGGCGGTCGTGATGTTGGCCATGGCGGCGAGGTCGGCGAAGGTGAGGTCGCCGAATACCGTGAACGCGTTGGTGTTAAGGGTCGGATCTGTCGCGACCTGCGGGCTGCCGGTGACGCAGGAGTACCCGCTGCATGCCCCGCTGGCGGAGATTGAACCACTCGAGTCACGGATGCCGGCCTGTGCTGGTCCCGCCGCCGGGCAGACCCCGCCCCAACCGGTCGGAATGTGGTCGGTTCCACTGATCTGCGAGCTGCCCGAGACCTGGATGCCGCCCCGGGTGCTGACCGCGGCCCTAATGTTCAGATTCGGCAGGTTGAGCCCCACCAGCCGCACCACCCGCTGCCGGGCGGCCACCCGGCCGCCGCCGAGTCGGAGCTGGCCGTTGGACTGAACCAAGTACTTAGTGGCACTCATCTTGTAGACCGAGGCGGTGTAGGAGGCCCCGCCTGCGAGTCCGGTCGAATCGAGCGCTACGGTAGAGGTCGCGCCGACCGCCATGTTGTTGTAGTTCCCGGCCACCCAGTTGTTGAGCACCCGGGCGGCGCCGGCCTCGGCCGCCTCGAACGCCTGCAGCTTGCGAACCGACCCGCCGCCCATGCGCTGTTCAAGACGACCCACGTAGAACACCCCCATCATCATCGCGCTGGTGATCACCAGCGCGAAGAGGGCGAGCGGAAGAGCCATTCCGCGGCGATCCTGGAGCAACGGGGTTCCCATCTGGTCTCCTTGTGATGGATGTCAGGGCAGGGGGGAGTTCCGGACTGCAACCCGGAACACCACGCTGTCCTGCAAAGGCTGTACGGCGCTGGAGGTGCCCGCCTGCCGCACCGCCTCTTCGCTCACTCCCCGCAACGTTACCTGGATCTGGCGAACGTTCGCTGCGGTGCCAGTCACATTTCCCAGCGAGTCGTAGTAGGCGAAGCTGAGCCCGGTGGCGGCCAGCGGCCCGACCACCGGCTGCAGTACCTGACCGGCGCTGACCGAGCGCGCTCCGAGCCAGTTCTGGCCCCCGGAGGAGACCTGGGCGATCTGCATCACTTCGAAGATGTGCGCCGGCGCATTGAGGACGATGTTGCCGAGCGGCGTGACGAGCGTCGTCGTGAGCGCGGTTGCCGGGGCGGCGCCGCAGGTGCTGGCGGTGTTGACCGCGGTGATCGGAATGGCGGTCCAGCTGTCATCGCTGGTCACACTCGGGCTGTTCTCAACGAACAGCAACATGCTGTCTCGGTTGGCCACGATCGGCCTGGAGAGATACCCCGGAGTCTGGAGGATCCGCACCTCGTTGGCCGCGACCTGGCAGGCGATGCCCTCGCCGCGGAGCGCGCGGTAGGTCAGGCTGTTGGCGCCCATCGAGGCCAGGTCGTTGCCGCCGGGCGATCCCGGGCCCATCTGCATCAGCTCGCCCAGGATGGCGGTGCCGCCGAGACGGACGTTGGCCTGGAGATTGGCCTGCTCCACCTGCGCCAGGGTCAGCCGCTGCTGGGTGACGAAGATGCGGGAGATCCCCATCGCCACGAACGCCACGATCACCAATGTGATCAGCAGCTCGATCAGGGTGAAACCGCTCCGATCGTTGCGCATCAGTAGCACTCCAGGATGCCGCGCAGGGTATCCACGTCGTTGCCGCCGGTGGTCGGATACTGCACGATCAGCCGCACCTGCCGGGTGTTCCCGACCGTCGTCAGGGTCCAGGTCGTGGTATACCCCGGCAGCGGGGTCGCGGTGCCGTTCGCCAGGCTGGTGCACCGGGGGTTGGTGCTGTTGGCCTGACGCCGGAGGGTCTCCATCTGCTGCACCAGGACCGCCGAGACCCGGGTGGTGCGCTTGCCCTGTCCGAGCATCCGGAAGACCAGCGCCGACCCCGCGGCGACGGCCAGCAGGCCGATGCTGAGGATCACCACGGCGACCAGCACCTCGACCAGCGTGAACCCGCGTTCGCTCTGGCTCAATGGATGATCCTCCCGAAGTTGCTCACCACGATGCTGTCGCTGTATCCCGAGCGGGAGAACGTGATCGTGGTTCCCGCCGAGGTCCCGAACCCGCGCGGATCGATCGTCAGGGTCGGCGCCGGGTTGCCGGCCGCCGTCACCTTGTAGGTGGTGACCAGGTTGATCGGGCCCGCGAGCGTGTCGATTGTCCCCACCCCCGCCAGCAGCCTTGGCGATGCCGTCAGCAGTGCCCGGTTGCCGCTGAAGTCGAGCGTCACGGTGCGTCCGCTCTCCTGCGCCGAGGCCCGTCCCCGCGCATACAGCAGCATCGCCTCGGCACGGGCACTCTTCACGTCGCTCTTGACCAGGGCATCCCGCATCCTGGGGAAGCCGATCCCGGCCATGATCCCCATCAGGACGATGACCATCAGGATTTCGATCAGGCTGAAGCCGGCTCGGGAAACTCTGGGCACCGATCCCCCGTGACGCGCTGGGATACCGCAGGATCCGGCCGGCCGGAGAGCAGTCGGCGGATGGGCGTTTGAACGCTGTCGCAATTCGCAAGGAATGTGCCCCATGAGACCCTCCATAACTTCCATTTCCACAATGGGATAGGACAAGTGACGGATGACCCGGTTTGGGGTCCTGCCGTGTTCATCCAGAGTA
>JAOUIC010000016.1 GCA_029884275.1 Gemmatimonadota bacterium
AGGCGGCGGGAACATCCTCCGGGGGACGGCGGCGAGCCGGGAGGGGCTCGACCGAGTCAGCGCCGACTACATGGGCATGCTGGCGACGGTGATCAATGCCCTCGCGATGCAGGACATTCTGGAGCGCAAGGGAGTGCAGACCCGGGTGATGACGGCCATCCGGATGGAATCGCTGGCCGAACCGTACATCCGTCGCCGCGCGCTCCGGCATATGGAGAAGGGACGGCTGGTTATCTTTGCGGGCGGGACCGGCAACCCCTACTTCAGCACTGACACCGCGGCGGTGCTTCGGGCGCTGGAGGTCGAGGCCGAGGTGATCCTGAAGGGAACCAACGTCGAGGGGATCTTCACCGCCGATCCGCGCAAGGATCCGGCGGCCAGGCTGATCCCGGAGCTCACCTTCCAGGAGGCTCTGGTGAACGGATACGAAGTGATGGATCGCAGCGCCTTCGGTCTGTGCCAGACGAACCAGCTGCCGATCGTGGTCTTCAACATGAACTCCGCCGGCAACCTCGACCGGGTGCTGCGGGGTGAACCCGTGGGAACCATCGTGCAATGAACACGATTCCGGAACTGCTCAAGCACGCCAGGGAACTGATGCACAAGGCGGTGGAGAACACCCGCAGGGAGTTCTCCGGCATCAGGAGCGGCAAGGCGACCACCTCGCTGCTGGACATCATCAGGGTTGACGCCTATGGGAGCCATGTCCCGCTCAACCAGGTGGGTATGGTCTCGGCGCCGGAAGCGCGGCTGCTCACCATCCAGCCCTTCGACAAGTCGCTCGCGCCCGCCATCGAGAAGGCGATCCGCGAGTCCGACCTGGGCCTCAACCCCGCCAGCCAGGGCGGCCTGATCAGGATCCCCATCCCCGCGCTCAACGAGGAGCGCCGCCGGGATCTGGTCAAGGTGGTCCACAAGCTGGCCGAGGAAGGGCGTGTGGCGGTGCGGCATGCCCGGGGGGAGGCCCACGCCAAGATCAGGAAGCTGGAGAAGATTGCGGAAGACGAGCGCACGCGGGGCGAGAAAGAACTCCAGAAGTTCACCGACGACCACATCAAGCAGATTGACCAGCTCATCACCGCCAAAGAGGCGGAGATCATGGAAGTCTGAGCCGATGAGCGACGAGCTGCTCCGGCAGGTCCAGTTGCACGGATCGGTCCCTGCCCACATCGCGATCATCATGGACGGGAACGGCCGCTGGGCGCGCACACGCGCGCTGCCGCGGCCGTTCGGCCACAAGGCTGGGATGAGCGCGGTGCGCGAGGTGGTCGAGGGCGCGCTGGCGGCGGGAGTCGAAGTCCTGACCCTGTTCGCCTTCAGCCAGGAGAACTGGCAGCGGCCCGCCGAGGAGATCGGCGCGCTGATGGACCTGCTGGAGGAATACATCACCCGCGAGACGCAGGATCTGCGGGCCCAGGGCGTGGCTGTGCGTTTCCTTGGCGACCTCGACCGGCTGGGTCCCTCGGCTCGTGCGGCGGTGGATCGACTGATGGAGCACACCGCCGCCGGCTCGAAGCTCGCCCTGAACATCTGCATTTCGTATGGCTCCCGGGCCGAGCTAACTCGCGCCGCCCGCCTGCTCGCCGCGGAAGCCGCGGCAGGGCGGCTCGACCCGGCGGAGATCGACGAGGAGGCCATCTCCCGCCACCTCTACACCGCCGCCTTTCCCGATCCCGATCTGCTGATCCGGACCTCGGGCGAGCTCAGGCTCTCCAACTTCCTCCTCTGGCAACTTGCCTACGCCGAGATCTTCGTGACTTCCGTCCTCTGGCCGGACTTCACCCGGGCCCATCTCTGGGAGGCGATCCGGGCCTACCAGCAGCGTGAGCGGCGCTTCGGCAAGGTCTCGCTCTAACACCCCATGGCCTCCAATCTGACCAAGCGGGTCGCCTTCGCGGCGGCCGCGATACCGCTCGCGCTGGGCGTGGTGTATGTCGGGGGATGGCTGCTGGTCGCGGTGGTCGCGGTCGCCGGCACCCTGGGCGCTCGCGAGCTGTACGACTTCGCGGGAAGGCAGGGTGTCGAGCCGCTTCGGCGCACCGGCCTGGCATCGGCGGCCCTGCTGCCCGTCGTCGTCCACCTCCAGGTGACCGGCTCCGGCGGTCTCGGGGGATGGGGGTGGTTCGGCGCCGGGCTCTGGCTGGTGGCGGTGCTGGCGGTGGCCCTCTGGCGGCGCCTGCCGTCCCAGAAGCCCTTGGCCGCGACCTCCGCGACGCTGTTCGGCGTGCTGTATCCCGCCGGGCTGGCGACCTTCCTGATCCCGATCCGCCACGGGGCGCACGGCCTGTTTTCGTGGCCTGGCGCCTGGATGGTGTTCACACCCCTGGTGGTCACCTGGGTCTGCGACACCGTGGCCATGGCGGCCGGAAAGGCGATCGGCGGGCCCAAGCTCTGGCCCGCGATCAGCCCGGGAAAGACCTGGGCCGGCTCCATCGGCGGGTTGATCGGCGCCATCGCCACGGTGCCACTGCTGAACGTCCTCGTGCTCGAGCGCCTGGGGGTGGCGCTGCCGCTGGCCGAGGCGCTGCTGTTCGGCCTCGTGCTCGGAATCGTGGGCCAGGTCGGCGACCTCGCCGAGTCGCTCTATAAGCGGGAGGTGGGGGCCAAGGACTCGTCTTCGCTCATTCCGGGACATGGGGGCGTCCTCGACCGCTTCGATTCGCTCTATTTCGTGCTGCCCTTCGCCGCCGCGATGTATCGCCTCTTCGGGCTGATCTGATGCCCGGGGTGGCGATTCTCGGTTCCACCGGTTCCATCGGCACCAGCGCGCTGGCCGTGATGGCGAGGCAGCGTCCCCGGTTCGACGTCGTGGCGCTCACGGCCAGGGTCGATGCGGCCGCCCTCGCCCGCCAGGTGGCCGAGTGGAGACCGCGGTTCAGCGGACTGGTGAGCGAGGGGGGACCGCAGGTGCTGATCGAGGCGGCGCTCCATCCCGATGCGGACATCGTGCTGAACGCCGTGGTGGGGGCGGCCGGCCTCGACGCGACCCTCGCCGCGCTCCGGGCGGGGAAGCGGGTCGCGCTGGCGAACAAGGAGACACTGGTCATGGCCGGCGCGCTGGTCCGTGAGGCTTGCGCCGAAGGCGGCGGCGAACTGATCCCGGTGGACTCGGAGCACAGCGCGGTGCTCCAGTGCGTCACCGGGCGCGAGGCCGGCCTCCAGAGGCTCATCCTGACCGCGTCGGGCGGGCCGTTTCGCACCTGGGAGGCGGACCGGATGCGGCGGGCGACGGTGGCGGAGGCGCTGAACCATCCCACCTGGCGGATGGGGAACAAGGTGACGGTGGACAGCGCAACGCTGGCGAACAAGGCCCTCGAGGTCATCGAGGCCCACTATCTCTTCGGCCTGCGGTATGACGCCGTGGAGGTCGTGGTGCATCCGCAGAGCATCGTACACGCCTTCGCGGAGTTCTGTGACGGGAGCGTCATCGCGCAGCTCAGCTTCCCCACCATGGAGCTGCCGATCCTGTACGCCCTTACCCACCCGGAGCGACTGCCGGACTCCGGCACGCCTCGCTTCGACCCGGTGGCGGCCGGGGCATTGACCTTTGAGCCGGTCCGCACCGAGGTTTTCCGGGCGTTTCGCGCCGGGGTGGAGGCAGGCCGGGCTGGCGGCACCGCACCGACGGTCTTCAACGCCGCCAACGAGGTGGCCGTTGCCGCGTTCCTCGGCGGGCGGGTGGCGTTCGGGCGGATCGCGGAGACCATCGAAACCGTGCTTGCGGCGCACACGTCCGAGGCGGTCCGCGACCTCGAGACGGTGCGGGAGGCGGACCGGTGGGCTCGCCTGCGGGCCATGGAGGAACTGCCGTGAGTTTCCTGTTCACCGTCGGGACGCTGGTCGTCGTCCTTGGCGTCCTGATCTTCGTCCACGAGCTGGGGCACTTCCTGGCCGCCAAGTGGGCCGGCATCCGGGTACACCGGTTCGCGCTTGGCATCGGCGCTCCCATCCCCGGGCTCTCGTTCCGGCGCGGCGACACGGAATACTCCATCTGCTGGCTGCCGATCGGCGGCTATGTGAAGATGGCGAGTCGCGAGGAGGCGGCCGCCGCCGGCGGGCTCGAAGGGGCTGTTCCGGATGGCCGCCCGGTCGAGCCGGGGGAGTACTTCGAGTCCAAGTCACTCCGGGCCCGGATGGTGGTGATCCTCGCAGGTGTGACCATGAACGCGCTGTTCGCGTTTGTGGCCTACACCGGCCTGGCGGCCAAGAACGGTGAGCAGATCGACCCGGTCACCACGGTTGGCGGCGTGACAGTCGACAGCCTGCCGGCCGGCGCGGAGGCCCTCGCGACACTGCAGCCCGGGGATCGCATCGTCGACATCAACGGCACCGCCGTGGCGTCCTGGAATGCGGTGGTTGACGAGATCGTCTCCTCCTCGGGCGACTCGGTGACTATCGCGCTCGCCGACGGGCGGACCGTGGTGCTGCAGATCCACCGCGCGGCCCTCACCGACCGGGTCGGCGCGGCGCTTGCGCTGGTTCCGCTCCATCAACCCATGGTGCTCTCGATTCAGCCGGGCCGGGCGGGCGACCGGGCCGGCCTCGAGCCGGGGGACACCGTGCTCGCGGTGAGCGGCGTGGCGCTGACCCGGTGGGATGAGCTCGTCGCCCGGATCCGCGCCAGTGCCGGCACCTCGCTGGCGTTCCAGGTCGGACGGGCGGAGGGACGGCGGGAGATCGTCGTCACCCCCGACAGCGTGGTCGAAGGCGGCGTCACGGTCGGGAAGGTCGGGGTGGTGTTCCAGCCGGCCATCGCCTACGCGAGCCGGCCCTACGGCTTCGGCGAGGCGGTCAGCGTCGGGTTCCGCGCCACCATCGCCTCCTCCACCCAGATCGTCCGAACGGTCCAGGGCCTGCTGAGCGCGAGGATCTCCAGCCGCGAAGTCGGGGGCCCGATCCTGATCGGGCAGATGGCGGCGCAGACGGCGCGGCTCGGGTTCGACGCCTTCATCGGCTTCATGGCGCTGATCTCGGTCAACCTCGCGGTGCTGAACCTGCTGCCGATCCCGGTGCTCGACGGCGGACAATTCGTCTTCCTGCTCGCGGAGGGGGTGGTGCGCCGCCCGCTCTCCGTCGCGGTGCGGGAACGGCTGACCCAGGTCGGCCTGGTTCTGCTGCTGCTGCTCATGGTCCTGGCCTTCTCCAACGACATCCGACGGCTGCTGGGTTGGTAGCCGCCGGGGACTGGAACTTCATCACGACCTTGCCCACATTGTGTCGCCGCAGGAGCCCTGTCGCGACCCGAGACAACTTACCCGACCGTTCCATACCGCTGCCATGACCCTTCTCCAGCTCGACAACGTCACCAAGCGCTTCGGCGGCGTCACCGCCGTGGACGCCATCTCCTGCACCATCGACCGTGGTGAGGTGGTGGGCTTCCTCGGACCCAATGGCGCCGGCAAGTCGACCACCATGCGGATGATCACCCAGTACCATGATCCCGACGGCGGCCGGATCCTGTTCGACGGTACTCCGCTGTCCGAGGCCGGCCGCGAGGCGAAGCGCCGGCTGGGGTACCTGCCCGAGAACAATCCCCTCTATCCCGACATGCTGGTGGAGGAGTACCTGGCGTTCATTGGCCGGCTCCGCGACCTCCGCGGGGCCGCGCTCGGTTCCGCGACCGATGAGGCGGTCGCCGCGACCGGAGTCGCGGCCGTGTACCGCCGCCCCATCGGCGAGCTGTCCAAGGGCTTCCGTCAGCGGGTCGGTCTGGCGGCGGCCATCCTTCACCGCCCAGACCTGCTGGTGCTGGACGAACCCACCGAGGGGCTGGATCCGAACCAGCGGGTGGAGATCCGCCGCCTCATCACCCAGCTCGGCCGCGACCGGACGGTGCTGCTCTCGACCCACATCCTGCCGGAGGTGCAGCACACCTGCACCCGGCTGCTCATCATCAACCAGGGCCGACTCGCGGCCGACGGTCCGGTGGGCGACCTGATCAGCCGGGCGGGGGGCCGGGTGCAGATCACGGTCGAGGTCGAGGGCGGGGACGTGGTCGCGCGGCTCGAGGCGATCCCCGGGGTCGAGTCGGTGGCGGTGCAGAGCACGCCCGCCGAGACCCGGGTTCGCGTGCGTCTCACGGCGGTCGCCGACCGGGATCTCCGGCCGGAGGTGTATCGCCTGGCCCGGGAGGCGGGATGGACCCTGTACGAGCTTCACCTGGAGGCGGGCAGTCTCGAGGATCTCTTCCGGCAGCTCACCGTCACCGGGGAGGCCGCATGAGGGCGAGCCTCACCGTCGCGCGGCGTGAAGTCCGGGCGCTGCTCGACACCCCCGCGGGCTACGTGCTGCTGACGGTGTTCCTGATCGTGAACGCCTTCCTGTTCTTCCGGCAGGCGTATCTCACCAACACCGCCTCGCTGCGGCCGATGCTGGACCTGCTGCCCTGGCTGTTCCTCTTCTTCGTGCCCGCCGTCGCCATGCGGACCCTGGCCGAGGACACCCGGAGCGGCCAGCTCGAGGTGCTGCTGTCGCAGCCGCTCACCGAGTTCGAGCTGCTGCTGGGCAAGTACTTCGGCGCGACGTTCTTCCTCTGGCTGGCGCTGCTGGCCACGGTGCCCATCCCGGTCGGCCTGTCGCTCGCGTCCGAGTCGAGCTGGGGTCCCGTGGTGGCGCAGTACATCGGCGCGATGCTGTTCGCGGCGGGCCTGGCGGGAGTGGGAGTCTGGGCGTCGTGCATCACCCGCAGCCAGATCACCGCGTTCATCGTGGCGGTCGGCGTGATGTTCCTGCTGGTGCTGGTGGGGCTCAACCCCCTCGTGGTCGGGCTGCCGCCCCAGCTCGGGGCGGTCGCCGCGCGGCTCGGCGTGCTGTCGCACTTCGACAGTATCGGTCGAGGGGTGGTGGACCTGCGGGACGTGATCTACTTCGTGTCGCTGGCCGCGGTGTTCCTCGCGCTGGCCTTTGGAACGCTGCTGGGCCGCAGGCTGGCGCAGGGACAGGCGCCGGCGCGACGGCTCCGGCTCGGGGTGCTGCTCATGGTCGCCACGCTGGTGGTGGTGAACCTGCTGGGCGGCTACATCGGCGGCCGCCTCGACCTCACGCCGGGTCGGCTGTACACCCTCTCGGAAGGGAGCCGCTCCCTTGCCAGGTCGCTCGACGACCTGGTCACCATCAAGGTCTTCGCCTCGAAGGAACTGCCCGCCGAGGTCGCGCTGCTGGAGCGCGACCTGGCCGACCTGCTGCGCGACCTGCGCGCCGCGGGCGGCGGCAGGATCCGCATTGTGCAGTCCGACCCGGGCGACGACGCCGAGGCGCGGCGTGAGGCGCGGACGCTGGGTGTCACCCCGGTCCAGTTCAACGTCGTCGGGCGCTCCGAGCTGCAGGTGAAGGAGGGCTACTTCGGGCTGGTGATCCAGTATGCCGACCAGACCCATCCGATCCCGGTCATCCAGCGGACCGACGACCTCGAGTATCGCATCGCCGCCGCGATCCGGAGCCTGACACGCAAGTCGAAGCCGGTCATCGGGCTCGTCGTCGCGATGGATGATTGGGGCCGCGAGGGCCGCACCCTGGGGCTGGTGCAGCAGGAGCTGAGCCGGAGTTACACCGTCGTCCCGGTCTCGCTGGACGACCCCGCGAACCTGGCCGACTCGATCCGGACGATCATCGTCGCCGGCCAGCCCGACAGCCTGGTTCCGGCGGTGCGGGAGCGGTTCGCCGAGTTCTTCCGGTCGGGTGGCAGCGCCCTGATCATGACCACGGGAGCGCCGGTGGACGGTCGCACGCCGCAGGTGAGCGCCCGGGAGCCGGCCTGGAACGAGCTGCTCGCGCCCTTCCGCGTGAAGATCCGTCCCGACCTGGTGTACGACCTTGCCGCCAACCAGATCGTCCCGATGCCGGGCGAAGGCGGTGCCCAGGTGCTCCGCCCCTACCCCCTCTGGCTCCGGGCCCGTGCGGTGCCGGGGACGATTGTGACCGACGGCGTGGGCGAGGTGAGCCTGCTCTGGTCGAGCAGCATCGACACCTTGCCGGGGCAGGGTGGCCTGATCACGCCACTGCTGCTTTCCAGCCGGGCGGCCGGGGTGGCGGAAGGGATGATCGATCTCGACCCAACCCGTTTCTTTCCCGAAACCGATCTCCGGTCCCGGCCGCTCGCCGTCATGGTCCAGCCTGCCGACGCGGATACTGGCAGAGCCCGGGGGCGGCTGGTGCTGGTCGGGAACATGGAGTTTGCCACCGACCGCTACGCCAGCAGCGCGGCGGAGAATGGCATCTTCGTCCTGAACGCCATTGACTGGCTGGCGCAGGACGAGGCCCTGATCGGCATCCGCAGCCGCGACCGGCGACCCCCACGCCTCGTGTTCACCAGCCCTGCGCTGCAGCAGGGGATCAAGTACGCCAACGTGGCCGGCATTCCCCTCCTTATCGCCGTGGGAGGGTTCATCCACCTGGTTCGCCGCCGGCGCCGGTCTCGCACCCCGTGGCAGACGCAGGATGAACCTGCGGGAGGTGCGGCATGACGCCCGACGTGCTGCGGCGGATCGCCGTCGTGCTCGGTGTCGCGCTGGCGCTCTGGGGGGCCGGGTACATGTGGAGGCAGGGCCACCGTGACGAGCCGGGAACCCTTCGCCTGCCGCCGGTCGACACCGCGAGCGTGGAGGAGATCGCCCTGCGCCGGCCCACGGATACGCTCGTCGCGAGGCGGGCCCCGGGTGGGTGGACCGTCAACGGGTTCCCGGCCTCGGCCGAGCAGGTCGCCAAACTCCTGGCCGCCTACGCCGACAGTTCGATCCGCACCGAATTGGTCGCAGAGTCGCCGGCGTCCCACGCCCGGCTGGGGGTGGATTCCGCGGCTGGCCGCCGGTTCACAATCGCGGCTGGCGGGACAGTCGTCGCCGACTTCGTGCTGGGGAACCGCGGGCCCGACTTCGAGGGAACCTACCTTCGGGCCCGGAGCGACTCCGCGGTGTACCTGCTCCATGGGGAGATCACCGACGTGTTCCTCGACGCGCTGGATGCCTGGCGCGAGAAGCGCATCGTGGCGGTCCCAGCCGAGAGCATCGCGGCGGTGGAGGTCGCGGTGGGCCGCGCGAGCTGGCGGCTGGCCCGGCAGGATGGCAGGTGGGTGTCGGGTGGCGCATCGGCGGACAGCGTGAAAGTACGGCGCTACCTGGGGCAGTTCGAAGGGCTTCGCGCCAGCGGCTTTCCCGATCCCGCCCTTGACCCTCCGCGATTCGAGCCTCTGGCGCGGACCGTGAGCGTGCTCGGTGGCGCCGGGGCCGTGCTCGCGAGGCTCGAGTTCGTGGATGCGGGAGGCGGAGCGTTCTGGGTCCGGGAGGCGGGGCAGGGCGTCGTGTACCGGTTGCCTTCGGCCACGGTTGACCTGATCGCTCCCGCCCGGCCCGACCTGCTTCCCTAGATTGCGGCCCGGGCCCGGCCGGCCGCCAGCAATCCTACCAGACCTTCCACCAGCGTTCCCTGGCCTCGGGCTCCTCGCCCGATGGTGGTGAATCGGAAGCGGTCTTGAAGCCTCCGGGGATGGGGATGTCGGAGGTCACGCGCCGGGTTGGTCCCAGTCCCAGGTCCTCGAGCAGGGCCAGAGCCGTGGGATAGCGGTCGTCGGGGTGCTTCGCGAGGAGCCTCAGGATGATCCGCTCCACCCGCTTGGAGAGCTCCGGCCGGCGGGTGCGTGGCGCTTCCGGAGTGTCCTCCACGTGCATCCGGGCCAGTTCGAACCAGTCGGGTGACTTGAACGGGACCTCCCCCGTCACCATCCGGTACATCGTGATGCCGAGGGAATAGAGGTCGGAACGGCCATCGAGGGTGCGCCCCTGGGCCTGCTCAGGGGAGACGTAGGCCGGGGTGCCGATGGTCATCATGAACCCGGTGGCCGCCACGTATCCGCTGACCGCCCGCGCAATGCCGAAGTCCGTCAGGACCGGCCGGCCGTCCTCCGCGAGCAGGATGTTGTCCGGCTTGATGTCGCGGTGGATCACGTTGCGCTCGTGGGCAAAGGCGAGGGCCTGGGCGACTCCCGCGGCGATCCGCACCACCTCCGGCTCGTCCAGCACCGGCGTCTGCTCCAGCCGTCCTCTCAGGCTGCCCGGGTGCAGCTCCATCGAGAAGTACGCCAGCCCCTGGTCCACTCCCACATCTTCGATCTGGACGATGTTCGGGTGCCGCAGCTCGGCGGCGAAGGCCGACTCCTGCCGGAACCGCGATTCGAACGCCGGATCGTTGGCGTACCTGGGCTTCAAGACCTTGAGCGCCAAAGACTTGCCATCATCTCTGTGCGCGGCGTAGACCCATGCGAACCCTCCCTGGCCGAGCAGCCGGTCGCAGGTGAAGGCCCCAATGCGGGTTCCCGGGGCGGGGGGCTCTTGGCTCATCCGGGGTTGCTCTCGGCGAGAGGGACGGGTTATTGTTCTATGCTACGTTAGAGACAGCACTTAGGGGCGACCGCCCCGGCACGCGACACGAGGATACCCGCAGCATGAGTTTCGACAAGCAGCCAGTCATCGCCAAGCAGCGCCTGCACGAGACCGACACCGGTTCGGCGCGAGTGCAGATCGCCCTGCTGACGGAGCGGATCAACTCGCTCACCGACCACTTCCGCACCCACCAGAAGGACCACCACAGTCGTCGCGGTCTGCTCAAGATGGTGGGTACCCGTCGCCGGCTCCTGAGCTACCTCAAGCGCAACGATCTGGCGACCTACCGCGCGCTGATCGAACAGCTCGGGCTTCGTCACTAACTCGTCGCGTCATTTTGGGGCGTCCCAGCCAGCCTGGCCGGGACGCCCTCAACCTATTGGGGCCAGAGGCTCAGGAACAGGCTGTGACCACCCATCGCATTGAAACGACATTCGCGGGCCGTCCGCTCATCATCGAGTCCGGCCGTCTCGCCAAGCAGGCGGCAGGTTCCGCCTGGGTCCAGTTCGGGGAGACCGCGGTCCTCGCGGCCGTGACCGTCTCACCCAATCAGTCGTCCCTCCCGTTCTTCCCGCTCACCGTCGAATATCGCGAAAAGACCTATGCCGCGGGCAAGTTCCCCGGCGGGTTCCTCAAGCGCGAGGGACGTCCGAGCGACAAGGAGATCCTCTCCTGCCGGGTGGTGGACCGCTCGATCCGCCCGCTCTTTCCCGAGGGATTCCGGAACGAGGTCCAGGTCTTCATCACGGTCATGTCGGCCGACCAGGAAAACGACGCCGATGTGCTCGGCCTGGTGGCGGCCTCGGTCGCCCTGGCGTCGTCCCCGGTGCCGTGGAACGGGCCGCTGGCCGCGGTGCGGGTGGGACGGGTGGACGGGAACTGGATCCTCAACCCGACCTTCCAGCAGCTCGAGTTCTCCTCCCTCGATGTCACGGTGAGCGGCACCGCCGACTCGGTCATGATGGTCGAGGGCGGCGCGCTCGAAGTCTCCGAGGCGGAGATGCTGGAGGCCCTGAAGGTGGCGCAGAAGGGCATCAAGGAGCTGCTGGGGCACGCCAAGAAGGTCATCGCCAAGGCGTCCGGCGAGAAGCTCGCCTGGGTCCGGGACGAGCCCGACGCGGCGCTGGTCGCGCGGGTCAAGCAGCTGGCGGAAGCCGACATGTCCAAGGCGATCAACGCCAAGGACAAGCACGCGCGCGCCGCGAACATCGAGGCGGTCAAGGTCAAGGTCCGCGAGGCGATGGCGGAGGAGTTCCCCGACAGCG
>JAOUIC010000399.1 GCA_029884275.1 Gemmatimonadota bacterium
GAAGCTGGTGGCCGCCATGCGGGCGTCTGACAGGATGGTGTCCCGTCCGAGCAGCGTGAAGGTCGGCGTGAACGCGACCCGGGCCGCCAGCAGGTAGGGACCCGCTCGATAGTAGAGGCGACGCCCGTCGGCAGACCAGGTCGGCTCGGCCCCACCGGCGACCGACACCTGGAGCTTGGAGGATGGATCGGGGAAGGAGCGGACATAGACCTCGAACCGACCCGACTCATTCGACATGAGCGCCACCCACTTGCCGTCGGGCGAGAATCGGGCGGCGCCCTCGAGGCCCGGTGAGTTCAGGTACTTCCGCTCCACGCCACCGGAGTCGAGCGGGACGCGGAGCAGGTCCCAGGAGGTCTCCCGGAGGCTGGTCACCAGCAGGGACTTCTCGTCGGGGGACACGGCCGCCAGCGGCGACAGGTAGATGTTTTGCGTGAGGCGCTCGGCCGGGGATCCGCCCGCGGCGAGTTGCCAGTACACGGCACCGCGTGCCTCCTCACCGGAGGCCGTAAACAGGATGTGCCGGCCATCCCTGCTCCAGTCGACGGAGGTCACCGACCCGGATGTCGTCAGCTTCGAGAAGGTCGACAGGGGACGGTCATAGATCCAGACATCGCTCTGGCGGTCGTCGTAGACGACCACCGCCACCCGCTGCCCGTCGGGTGAAAGGCGCGGCAACTCGTAGGCTCCCGGTTGCTTGAGCAGAGGTTCGGTCTTCCCGCCAGGAAAGATCCAGTCGAGCGTGCCGCTCGCCCCACCGCGCGAGGCCACCATGGCACCGCCCGGCGAGACGTACACACCGGTGTTGCCGTTGTTCGCGGAGGCGACCAATACGGGGTCATGGACCGGAATGGGCTTCCCGGCGAGCCTCCTGCCGCGCGGATCCAGCTTGACCGCCATGACGGTGCCGTCCGACTGCACGTACACGAGCATCCCGTCGAGCATGGCCAGTGGCCGGATTCCCAGCAGGCCGAGTGGCGTCACCTTCCCGTCGTCGAGAGAGGTCAGCGCCAGTTCGGAGGTGGAGAGACTCCCCGACCAGATGACGAACACGATGCTCTTGCCGTCTGGCAGGGCGATGGGCCAGAGGTGATCCGTCCTGCCGCTGGCGGTGTCGGGGTGGGTGAGGGCGACCGGCTCCCCTCCGGCGGCACCCACAGAGGAGAGCCCGTGCGTCGACCCGTAGGAACCCATCACGATCTGGTCCCTGGTCGTCCAAGCGGCCCCGTTGGCGGCACCCGCGGTCGCGATCGTCACCGGTGCGCTGCCGTCGAGCCGCACCTTCCGTTCCTTGTTGTCCTGGCCGAACGCCAGCCACTTGCCGTCGGGCGAGAAGTGCGGCTCGTAGGCGTTGATCGTCCCCGGGATCGGGTGGGGTTCCAGCTGGTCGGTGCGGAGTGCATAGAGCATCGAGGAGTTCGCGTCCTGGGCCACCGAGTAGACGACCGTGCTGCCGTCCGGAGAGATGGCCGCCGGCCACGGGTAGCTGCCAACGGGCCGGGTACTGTCCGATGTCGCCATGATGAACCGGATGGGCGGAACGGCGACTGGCGCTGCGCGCTTCGCCAGTGACACCGCCGCGGCGACTGCGGCGACCGCGACCAGCGCGGGAACGAGCACGAGCGGATCCCGGATCCGTGCGCGCCATCCCCCGTCGGTACCGGCGCGCGCGCCCGCGCCCTGGGCGGCGGTCGTGGCGTACGACGCCATGCCTCCCCGTCCCTGCAGCGCATCGGCGAACTCCGCGGCGGTCTTGAACCGGTCCGCCGGCAGTTTCTGGAGGGCCTGCCGGACCGCCCCCTCGACCTGCGGCGGGATGGTCTTCCGCTGGAGGGTGAGGGAGCGCGGCTCCTCCGTCACCACGCGGGCGATGATCGCCTGCGCGGTGGGGCCGGTGAAGGGCGGCTCGCCCACCAGCATTTCGTACAGGACGCAGCCGAGCGCATAGACGTCGGAGGTGGCGGTGATCTCCCGCTCCCCCATCGCCTGTTCCGGGCTCATGTAGTGCGGGGTGCCAAGCGACATGCCGGTCTCGGTCATCCGGGTGCCGGCGGTGCTCACGGCCAGCGCGATGCCGAAGTCGGCGACGAGCGCGCTGCCGTCGTGGAGCAGGATGTTCTCGGGCTTGATGTCACGGTGGATGACACCGTGGCGGTGCGCGTAGTCGAGCGCGGACGCCACCTCCACCGTGATGCGTACCGCGTCGTCCACCGGGAGCTGCTTCTCGCGGCTGATCCGGTCCCGGACCGTTTCTCCCTCGACATACGGCATTACGTAGAAGAGGAAGCCGTCTGCCTCGCCGCTGTCGAAGAGCGGCAGGATGTGCGGATGCTGGAGATTGGCGGTTGTCGTGATTTCCGAGAGAAACCGCTCGGCGCCGATGACCGCGGCCAATTCGGGCCGGAGCACCTTGACCGCCACGCGGCGGTTGTGCCGGATGTCCTGCGCCAGGTAGACGGTGGCCATGCCGCCCTGGCCGAGCTCGCGCTCGAGGCGGTAGCGGTCGGCCAGGGCTTCGGTCAGGCGGGGGAGGACGTCGGTCAATGCGCGATCCTGTGGATGAAATGAACGTCATGCCGGCGAACGCCGGCATCCATGACAAATGGATCCTGGCGCTCGCCGGGGTGTTGGCGCTGCTGGATTGATAACCCCTTAGGATACCGCCAGATACGTGAGAGGGCTAGGGAGCCCTTCCCCGCAGCTTCGCCACCAGCCCGGGCAGGTTCTGGATGACCATGATCCGGGACGCCGGGTTGAGGCGGACCATCACGAAGGTCTTGCCGTCCGGCGAGATGTCGTAGTTGGCGTGCGGCGTGGCGGTCCCGATGTCGGAGACCGCGAAGAGCGGCCGCCGGCTCAGCACCTGGACCGTGGGGATGACCTGGAGGGTCGCCATCACCAGGTCGACGCCGCTG
>JAOUIC010000400.1 GCA_029884275.1 Gemmatimonadota bacterium
TGCTGAACCAGGTCATGGCATGATTCGCCGCGTCCTCCAGCGTACCCGGTTCATCGAACTGGTGGGACGCGCCGGCAACGAGCACCAGGTGCTTCTGGCAATGCAGCTCGCCGAAGGCGCGCCGAGTGAGTTTGGCCGTGTCACGGTCTCGCTCCCCGGTGATGAGGAGCGTGGGGCAGCGGACCCCATGCAGACGCGACTCCGCATGCTCGAGCCGTCCGCCCCGCGCGACGACGGCCCCAACCCCCCCTCGCCGCTCCGCGGCTGCCACGATCGCGGGCGCCGCGCCGGTGTCCGCTCCGAAAAGGCCCACCGGCAGGCCGGCGGTTTCCGGGTGAGCGCTGAGCCAGTCCAGCGCCACCAGGAGCCGCTGCGCCAGGAGGTCAGTGTCGAGGGCCATGCCCGGACGCTGTGACTCGGCCTCGGTGAGCAGGTCGAAAAGCAGGGTTCCGATGTGGCCGGCATGCAGCATCTCCGCGACCACCCTGTTCCGGGGATTGAACCGGATGCCGCCAGAGCCATTGGCGAACACGACAACTCCGATCGGGGTGGTCGGGATGACCAGCTCTCCTTCGAGCGCCACGCCGCCAGCCTGCAACGTGATGTCCGTCCTGCCTGGATTCATGACCATGCCGTCCTCCGGAACTGGCGCCAGTTCACCCTAATACCGGCGGCTTGAAGTCTGTCTGAAGGCGGGCTGAAACGAGGGGGACAAAAGCGCCGCCCCGGCCGAGGCAGCCGGGGCGGCGGTGCGGTTCATCGGGCGCCGTCAGCCCTTGATGAGGATCTTGTTCTTGATGGCGGTTTCCACCTTGGGCAGGCGGACGGTCAGGACGCCATCGGCGTAGACGGCCTCGATCTTGTTGGCCTCGACCGCCTTCGGCAGGCGAATGGTCCGGAGGAACTTCCCGGCTTCCCGCTCCGCCCACAGAATGTTTTCCTTCTCTTCCTTGATCACCTTCTCCCGATGGCCCGTGAGGGTGATGACGTCTCCCTCGAGGTGCACATCGAGATTCTCACGCGGAACGCCCGGCACTTCGACCCGGAGCAGGAACTCCTTCTCGGTCTCGGTGAAGTCCAGCACCGGCATCCACGTGCCTTCCAGCACCTTCCGCATCGGCTCATAGGCGAGGCCCGGGAAGGTCTGCGGAGCATTGAAGAAGCGATCGAACACTTCCTCGATGTCGCGGGTCATGGTCGGAAGCCCGACCGGGAGCTTGGCGAGTTTCATAGGATCCTCCTTCGACTGCACGGATGGTCGACCAGCTACCTGCTACACCAGCACGTCACATAATAGCAGCGGGGCCTTGAAGCCCCGTTGAACCAGCATCGAAGGTTTGCTCACGATCCCGGGGGCTTTTTTCCGGATGGTTTCCAGGCGTGGCCAATGTGCCAGACGTAGGCGGTGACGTCGCGGGCGCTGGCATCGTCCAGCGTCTGCCACCCCCGGATCGGCATGGCGACGCCGCGGGTGGACCACGCCTCGGGAATACCGTGGGTGACGCGCTCGAGGATGCCCTCGTAGGTGTCCGGCCCGTGCATCCACACCCCCTGGGCGAGGGCTGGCCCACTGTCGGTGCCGATCCCTTCGACTCCGTGACAGGCGGCGCAGTTCGCGCTTCCGTGGTAGAGCTCCCGCCCGCGGGCGATGGCGGAGTCGGTGACCTCCGGGGGGCGGGGGACCGCCTTTGCCGGCTTGGGTTCCTGGGCCGACCCGGGCGATCCGCCGAGGATCAGTCCGAGAGCGAGCAGTGCGGTATGAGGGTGCATCCAATTCCCGCCGGCGGGTGACGGTCAAGACTAGTCAGAGGGGAGTGAAGCGAATGGGAAGGTGGGGTGAAGCGCAAATCGCTCGACAGAAGCGGGGAAGCTGTCGGTGGCAGGCTGCAGGAGCCGGTCGCAGTAGACGACTCGCGGCCTGAGGCTACTGGTGAAACGACCACCCGATGGTGAAGCTGGTGGTGAAGTCGTTCTGGCTGGCTCCCGTGTCGGGTGAGCGGCTGTCATAGGAGTCGGTGAACTGGATCCCAAGGAAGAAGTCCTTGATGACCTCGTACTTGACCTTGGTATCGACCTGCAGGCGGACCCGCCCCCAGTCAGTCATGCTGGGGTAGGCATAGGCCGCGGTGGAGAAGTCGAGCTTGGGGGTGTCGAATCGGAAGGCGGTCAGGTCGATCCCGACCAGTCCTTCAAGCGAGACGATCGCGGAGTCGCTGCCGTAGTATCGCTCCTGGGTCACGATCAGGCCGGCTGGCGCCCGGAACTCCGCCCGGTTGTTCTCCAGCAGGGTGCGCATGGCGACCGCGCCGAGGGTGGCGCGGTGTGACAGTCCCAACTGGTCGTTCTGCTCCAGCGCGCTGATCCCACCCACGCTCCAGCGGCGCGCGAAGTACCAGTAGGCCCCGGCACTGACCGTGTTCCGGGTCACCGCCGAGGCGTTGTCCTGCTGCTGGAAGTAGGTGCTGAAGTTCAGCGTGGAGCCGAACTCCGGAGCGCGGTAGCGGAGTTCGCCACTCGAGCTGAGCTGCACATTCTGGTTGGCCTTGGCGTAGGTGAAGCCGAGGTCGAGGCTTCCCTTGAGTCGGCGCCATATCCCGGCCCCTACCGGGGTCATACTCACGACCTCGATGATCGGCACGACGTTCGCCGAGGCGCCGGAGACCGCCAGCTGCCCGTCCTGGCCGGGCTCGACGAGGGTCCCGTAGAGCCGTTGCCCCGAGCGGAGGGAGACCTCGAACGAGTGCCGGCTGGTCAGCCGGAGGACCTTGTCCCACTCGATCGAGAGCCGCCCGGCGTCGTCGGTGGAGTAGTCGAGCTTGCCGCTCGACAGGCCCTTGACCTCGCCAGTGATCCGGTCGCCGTTGACCATCACCACCACGTCGGTCTTCTGCGCCGCGATTG
>JAOUIC010000401.1 GCA_029884275.1 Gemmatimonadota bacterium
AGTCGTCATCACCCGCGAGTGCATCACCGAGAATCAGCCCCCGCTCATCGTCACGGAGCGCGCCCGCCAGAAGCGGGAGGCGTGAAGCCAGCCCCATTCACGGAGCTGGCGGTCGAATTCGTCGGGTCGTTCCCCGACGCCACCCATCGGCTGGAACCGCGGCTCCCTGAAATCGCCCTGCTCGGCCGCTCCAACGTCGGCAAGTCCAGCCTCCTCAACGCCCTCTTCGGCCGACCGCTGGCCAAGACCTCCAACACGCCCGGCCGGACCGCGCTGCTCAATGTCTTCCGCCTGCCCACGATGTATCTGCTGGACCTTCCGGGGTACGGCTTCGCCCGGGTCTCGCACGGGGAGCGGGAGCGCTACCAGCGGCTGGTGAAGGGGCTGATGGAGAAGCGTACCACCCTGACCGGCGTGCTCTGGCTGCTCGACATCCGGCACGACCCGAGTCCGGACGACCGCGCCTACGCCGGAACCCTGGCCGACCGTGGCCTGCCGGTGCTGGTGGCGGTGACCAAGGGCGACAAGCTGCCCTTCGCGCAACGCCGGCGCCGGCTCGCCGAACTGACCCGGGCGCTGGCGCTGGAAGACGACCAGATCCAGCTTACCAGCAGCCGCACCGGCGAGGGGATCGCCGACCTGGCAGCCAGCCTGCTCGCGGCGGGATCGAAGGAGGGAGCATGAACGCGCGGATTGGAGCCTGCCTGGCGATCATGGCGCTGTCGGGGTGCGCCAGGGCGATGGCACAGGACCCGGCGGGCACGGGTGGAGAGTTGCCGCCGCCTGGCTACGGCTCGCTGACCCGCGACTACATCGCGGTCCAGGTGACGCTGGGAGACGTCTCGATGCGGTTCGTGCCGCTGGACGAGCGGCTGCTTCGCCTGACCGCACCGGACGCCTACCAGTCCCTCCACGGGCTCGTGGCGGCCCGCCAGGGCCAGATCGACTCGGCGGCCCAGGCGGCTGGCGTGAACACGCCGGGAGTCGCGATGGTGACTTTCTTCGCCCTCCGGCAGGAGGCGCCCTTCGATCCGGACAACGTCACTTTCTCGCATCGCAACCAGATCTACCGCCCGGTGGCGATTCTCCCTCTTACCGGCAACTTCACCAGCCGTCGGCTCGACGTGCGGCAGCAGGCGTCAGCCATCTACCTCTTCGACCACCCGATCCCGGTGTTCGAGCCGTTCGCCGTCCTGTACGAGACTTCGGTGTCCGAGGGATGGAACGAGATCCTCCGCCGGGTCGACCGGGAGCGGGTCCGGGTGCAGAGCCGCTGGCAGTCAGACCGAGGCAAGGACTCCACCACGGCCGCCGCAAAGCCGGACAGCGCCACCCCGAACTGAACCGCGTCGCAGCGATCCCGCAGGTCAGGTGAAGATCCAGGTCTCGACCGGGCCCGGCGCCGCGCGGCCTGACACCACCGCGGCGGTCGAAAGGGCATCGGCGAGGAGGGCACTCGGAGCGACGACGGTGGCCTGCCTCGCGCCTGACTTCCGGCCGTCGCCTCTCGGGTCCATGAGGTGCCCGCGCTCAACCGCGCCGAGCCGGACGGTCGCCCCCCGGGCGGCGCTGGTGGCGAGGGCGCGGTCCCTGAGGGTGACTGAGAGGGGCCGGCGTGCGGGATCGGCGCTGTCCACGACGTCGACGGCCCAGCCATCCTGCCCGGGCGGCGCGCCCATCGCGATCAGGTCGCCGCTGACTTCCAGCAGCGCCGACCCCACCCCACGGGCCCGCAGCACCGAGGCCGCACGGTCCAAGCCGTACCCCACGCCGATGCCGCCGAGGTCGAGGCGGGTATGCCTCGCCGGAAGGTGGATGGTGCCTTCCCCGACCAGCACGACCGCCGCCCGCACGGCGGCCTCCGCCTCGGCTACTTCCTGCGGCAGCGGCAGCGTCTCCCGCGGTTCGCGAAACCCCCACACCCGCATCAGGGGCTCGACCGCGACGTCGAAGGCACCCCCGGTCATCCCCCGCACCTTCGCCGCCGCACTGAGCACGGCCAGCAACTCGGTTGGCGCCCGCCATGGTCCGCTGCCCGCCTGCCGGTTGAGCTCCGACAGCGCGCTCCCCTCTTCGAAGCGCGAGAGCAGCGCCTCGACCCGCCGCAACTCGGCGAAGGCCGCCTGCGCCGCTTCGGCGCCCGCAGCGACGCTGCCACAGAACAGCCGGAGCCGGACTGCCTGCCCCATCGCCCAGGACCAGCGCTCGACGAACGCGAGGTCCCGCGAGCCCAGCGGCGATTGCCGCCTCGGCTGCCCCTGGCCGGGAAACCGGAGCAGCGGCACCCCAGCCAGCGCACGGAGAAGTTCGCGCCGCCTCACGCGCGGTCCCGGATGCCCAGTTCCCGAAGCACCAGCAACGACTGCGCGTAGAAGGTGATCGCCAGCAGCGCGCTCGAGGCCATCAGCAGGTAGCCGAAGCGGGGGTCCACCCAGCGCATGAGCCACATCGCGCTGAACGACACCAGCAGCGCAGCGAACGGCTCGGCGATGAGCCATCCTTTCCACCGCGGCGTGATCCGCTCGCACAGCGCCAGTGAGACGCCCGAGAGGGCGAAAACCACGGTCATGGCCAACAGGTGGGTGTGGGTGATCGTCAGCATCTCGCCAAACGACTTCGGGAACTGCATCGCCGCGGCCGTCTCGACCCCTTCATCCCCACGGTAGCGGGCGCCGACACCGGCGTAGGAGAGGCGGGTCGTCCACCAGACGAAGACCAGCGACGTGGTGTAGCCCAGCAGCTGTGCCGCCGTGACCCACCGCCCCAGCGAGCGGAACACTGGCGGCAGCGATCGCCAGGAGAACATGGCGGGCGCCGTCACAGGCGGCCCTCCTCCCGCCAGCGGCGGAAATCCTCCAGGGTGCGCCGTACCCCAAGAGTCACCGCATTGA
>JAOUIC010000402.1 GCA_029884275.1 Gemmatimonadota bacterium
TCAAGGGCTTCGGCCCGAAGACCGAGGCGCGGCTCAAGGCGGCGCTGGCCGAGCACCGGGGAGAGGCGCCACGCATGACGCTGGCGGTGGCCAGCCAGTACGGTGAGGCGCTGCTGGAGTGGCTGCGAAAGGCGACGGGGGTGGGGCAGGCGGAGATCGCGGGGAGCTTCCGGCGTCGGAAGGACACCGTCGGCGACCTCGACATCCTGGTGACCGCCAGGTCGAGCGCGCCGGTGGTCGAGCGGTTCGTGGGCTATCCCGAGGTCGAGGAAGTGCTGGCCCAGGGGCCGACGCGCGCCGCGATCCGGCTCCGGTCGGGGCTGCAGGTTGATCTCAGGATCATGGAGCCGGAGAGCTACGGCGCCGGGCTCTACTACTTCACCGGCTCCAAGGCGCACAACATCGCCATCCGGCGGCTGGCGCAGGAGCGTGGTCTCAAGATCAACGAGTATGGAGTGTGGAAGGGCGAGAAGCGGGTGGCCGGCCGCACCGAGCGGGAGGTGGCGGCTGCGGTGGGGCTGCCGCTCATTCCGCCTGAGTTGCGGGAGGATCGAGGGGAGCTCGAGGCCGCGGCGAAGGGAGCGCTGCCCGGGCTGGTCACGCTGGAGCGGATCCGCGGCGACCTCCAGAGTCACACCACCGGGAGCGACGGCCGCGACAGTCTTGCTGCCATGGCGAACGCCGCCGAGGAGCTGGGGTACGAGTATCTCGCCGTGACCGACCACAGTCCGGCGGTGCGCGTCGCCGGCGGCCTCGATCGCGAGGGGTTCCGCCGGCAGCGGGCCGCCATCGAGCGGTGGAACGGGAAGTCCAGAGGGCTTACCCTGCTCGCCGGCGCCGAGGTGGACATCCTGACCGACGGCAGCCTCGACCTGGACGATGAGACGCTGGCGGGGCTCGACCTGGTGGTCGTCTCGCTCCACAGCGCGCTCACCCTGCCGCGGCGGGAGCAGACCCGGCGGGTGGTGCGGGCGCTCGCGCATCCCGCGGTCGACATCTTCGGTCACCCCACGGCGCGGCTCATCGGCCGCCGACCTCCGGTGGAGCTGGACCTCGAGGAGGTGTTCCGGGTGGCGGCCGATCGGGGGGTGATCCTCGAGGTGAACGCCCAGCCCGACCGGTTGGACCTCGACGACGTGGCGGTGCAGGGGGCGCTCGGCCATGGCATCCGGCTGGCGATCTCCACCGATGCCCATGCCGCGGCCGAGCTTCGGTTCATGCGGTGGGGGGTGGACCAGGCGCGGCGCGGGTGGGCCACGGACGAATCGGTGGTGAACACCCAGCCGCTCGCGGGGCTGCTTCGGTTGCTGCATCGGTCGCGCTCGCCTGGGCGGCACGCGGCGCGGCCAGACGGCGCGGTGCGTCCCACGCGGCGCCGCAGGACCGGGAAGGCGCCAGCGCCAGCGCAGGCGTGAGCGTGCGATGCGGTGGGTGGAGGTGAGGCTTGAGGAGAGGAGTGGCGCATGAAGAGGGAACAACTCTGTCACGTTCCTCGGCAGGCCTCGATCCGGCGTACGGCCGTCCTGGCAGCGCTTGGCGCCGCTCTTGTCGCCGGGGACGTGGGGGCCCAGTCCGACACGCTCTGGCGCAAGTCGGTCAGCGGATCTGTCAGGTACATGTCGCTCGACGAGCAGGGACATCTGCTGGTCGTCAACGAGGATGGCATCACCGCGCTTGATCCCGATTCCGGCAGCCGCGTCTGGCGCTATCCGATCCGTCAGCCGGTCAGAGTCCAGCGTCAGACCTCGACCGGGCACCTGCTGGTGGGGGCCGAGAGGACGCTCGCTGCGCTCGACCTCATGACGGGTCAGCCGGTCTGGCGCCGGGACGACCTCCCCGATCTGGGCAAGACCTGGGTCGACACCGACCGGCGGGATTCGGTTCTCATTCTGCAAACGCGCAACGGATTCGCGGTACTGGACCTCGTCACTGGAGCGACACGGTGGGACTCTACCGCGCTACCGCAGGGGACGGTGGTGCGCGAGTTCTTTCGGCTGCGTTCGCTAAACCTTCTGTTCCTCCTCGCGAAGACGCCGACCAATCCCGTCACCTTCATGGGAGTGAACCTGGATTCCGGCGTGGTCCTGTGGAGCGACCCGGCGATGTTCCGGAGCGAGGTGAAGTTCAAGCGGACGGAGGGGGTGGAGTATGCGGTGGTGCATTCGCCGCTCGCCCTGGCCGACAGCACCATGGTGCTGTACTTCTCGACCGAAGGGCCGATCAGGGTGGATCCGCGCACCGGCGCCGTGCTGTGGCGGTCCGAGGCCCTCGCGGGAGCGCCGGTGCCGACCTCGCGCGACGGGTATGCCCGGAGTCTGGAGCTGGACAGCCTGCTGATCGTCCCGTCGCGGAAGACGCTGGTGGCCATCGATCTCGCCACCGGCCTGGCCCGATGGGCCACCCAGGGGGAATTCCCCGACCAACCAGCCTGGCTGCGCGCGGGTACCGGCGCCATCGTGACCGGCAACTCCGGCACCGGGAGCCCGTTCGTGGCCGTCGTGGGGCTTGACGGTGTCCGCCGCCGCCCGACCGAGTGGCGGCTCGAGCCAGGCGCCCGGGCGCTGCTGTTGAACGACACCGCTTATGTCACCAACGCCGGCCAGCTGTACGCCCTTTCGCTCGAGACCGGGCTGGAGCGCAAGTTGGCGAGCACCGGCTTCAAGGGGGACGAGAAGCCGCTCGACATCGATTCGCTGGCGGATGGGGGCCTCCTGCTCATGGGGCGGCAGAACCTCACTCGAATCAACCTGGACGGGACCGTGGTGTATCACCGGTACTATCCCGCGCCGGCGGTGACGTTCTGGGAGGAGTTCTCGGCGGTCACGAGCGGTGTCAACGCGCCGAGGCATGCCTGGTCGGCCCGGGCGCAGGAGTACTTCTACAT
>JAOUIC010000404.1 GCA_029884275.1 Gemmatimonadota bacterium
CGGCGGGGGCGCAGGCTACTAGGCGTTCAGGTGGGTGCGAAACGAACCGGGGCCGCCAACGCACGGCCCCGGTCGCGTGCGGTATTGTCTCGGTCAGCGGGTGACGGTGAACGGAAGCAGCAGCCGCCACTTGATCGACATGCCGGGCCGAACCACGACGTCCCGATCGGCGGTCTGGACCGCCACCGCCGTTCCCGCCGCAGCGCCGACCACCCCGCCAACGATCGCGCCGGTCTTGCCCCCCACGACGCCCCCGACCACGGCCCCGCCCGCGGTCGTGCCGCCAGCCTTCACCACATCGCCGCCGGTCACCCCGCGACCTTCGATCACGTGCTCGACGTCGATCGTCCTGGCCACCCCAGCGACCGCGATGGCCTTGCCGTCGATGATGACTTCGCGCGCCTCGAGCCGGAGCTTCCCCTCCTGGTCACCCTTGCTCTCCGCCGGTGCAATCGCCACGACCTTGAAAGTCACCATGCTGCCGGTCGGAACTGCCACCCGACCCTTCGCGTCCTTCACGTCCTGCGCTACGGTCACCCGGAAGAGATCACCCACCTTGTTATGCCTCGAGTGCAGGCTGTCGAGGGCCGTGGCGGTGATCACCGTCCCCGTGTCCAGCGTCATGGTGACCGGCTTGGCCGGTGCAGGCTTGGGCGCAGGCTTGGGCGCGGGCTTCTGCGCCGGTGCATCCGAGGCGGCCGTACCCGCCCCGGCCACCGGTCGGTCATTCAAGGGTTGGCTTGAATCGGGTTGGATCATCCCGAGATCCCGCCCGGTGCTGTCGGCAACCTGACCCGCATCCCTCCCCGCGCCGCTGCAAGCCGTGGCCGCCGCCAGCAGGATAACTCCCGTCGTCCTTCCAATCATGATGAACCTCGCTGATGTGGCTTGCCCCGGCATCGGCCCCGGGGCGACATTGACTGCTGAACAAAATAACATGTCCCAGCTCACGCGCGTACTGCCCTTCACCCGTCGCTACCGCAGAGTTTTCGCTGCGGGCTTCGCCTGCGTCCTGCTGTCCAACTTCTTCACCACCCGCGCCCCGCTCTACCTGCAGCGGGGCATCGATGCCCTCGCGGGCGGCGGCACCATCGCCGACGTCCGGCGGGCGCTCCTGCTCCTGCTGGGGGTGGCGATCGCCGGGGGCATCACCCGCTACCTCATGCGGCAGACGCTGAATGGCGTGAGCCGCCGGGTCGAGACCGATCTCCGGGACCATCTCTATCGCCACCTGCAGACCCTCTCGGCCGACTTCTACGACCGCTTCGCCACCGGCGACGTCATGGCCCGGGCCACCAATGACCTCCTCGCCGTCCGCATGGTCGTCGGCCCAGCCATGATGTATCTCGCCGACACGATCGCGCGCTCGGCGCTGGTCCTGCCGTACATGCTGCACATCAGCACCACGCTCACCGGCATCGCGCTCCTGCCGCTGGTTGCCCTCCCGGTCGGCATGGTGGCATTCGGGCGGGCCATCCAGAGCCGGAGCGAACGGATCCAGGCGGCGTTCTCCGACCTGAGCACGGCGGCGCAGGAGAACCTCGCCGGGGCACGGATCGTCCGCGCCTACCGCCAGGAACAGCCCGAGACCGCGCGCTTCAGCGACCTCTGCGCCACCTATGCCCGCCGGAACCTCGCCCTCGCGCGGGTCGCCGGGGCGTTCCATCCGCTGCTGGGCATGATCGGCGGCCTGGGCGGCGTCGCGGTGCTGTGGATCGGGGGCGGCCTGGTCATGCAGGGGACGATCACCCCGGGTGCCTACATCGCCTTCGGAGTGTACCTCGTGACTCTGGTCTGGCCGATGATCGCGCTTGGCTGGGTGGTCAACCTGGTGCAGCGGGGCCGGGCTTCCATGGAGCGCATCGGAGAGCTGCTGGACACGGTGCCCCGGGTCAGGACGCCGGGACACCCCGTGCCGCTCCCGCCCGCGACCGGGGCACGGGGCCTCGCCTTCGAGCAGGTCTGGTTCCGCTTCCCCAACGCCCCGGAGCGGGGCTGGGTCCTGCAGGACGTGTCATTCTCGGTGCGTGCCGGCGGAGTGCTGGGCGTGGTGGGTGCCACCGGCTCGGGCAAGTCCACGCTCGCCGAGCTGATCGTGCGGAGCTACGACCCCGACCGGGGCCGCGTCCTCCTCGACGGGACTGACCTGCGTGACCTGGAGCTCGGCGAGCTGCGCCGGACGATCGGCTTCGTGCCGCAGGAGACCTTCCTGTTCAGCGAGACGGTGCGCGACAACATCCTGCTCGGCGCCCCCGACGACGGCCGGCTGGAGCGCGCCGCTGAGGTCTCCCAGTTCGCCGCCGCGCTCCCCGACCTGCCGCAGGGCTACGAAACGCTGCTGGGGGAGCGGGGGGTGAACCTTTCCGGGGGGCAGCGGCAGCGCGCCGCCATCGCGCGAGCGCTGGCGCACGACCCGCCGGTGTTCGTGCTCGACGACGCCCTTTCGGCGGTGGACACCCAGACCGAGAGCCGCATCCTCTCCGGCCTCCGTGACGCGCTGGCCCAGCGCACCCGGGTGATCATCTCCCACCGCCTGTCGGCCGTACGCGACGCCGACTGGATCCTGGTGCTGGAGGGGGGGCGCGTGGCCGAACAGGGCACCCACGCGACCCTGATGGCCGGTCGGGGACGCTACTGGGACCTCCTCTGGCGCCAGCAGATCGAGGAGGAGCTGGAAGCCGCAGGGGAATCGGCGGCCTGACGATCGGTCAGGTGATCCCGAACCAGAAGCGGGCCATGAGGAGAATCACCACCACGACGCTGAGGGTGATCGGCGCGCCAAGCCGGGCAAAGTCGCCGAAGCGGTAGCCGCCCGGTCCGTAGACCATGGTGTTGGTCTGGTAGCCGATCGGGGTGAGGAACGAGGTGGAGGCCATGGTCG
>JAOUIC010000403.1 GCA_029884275.1 Gemmatimonadota bacterium
GACCGTGCTGCAGGCCGCGGCCAGGGGGCCGGGGTATCAGCGGCGTGATCCGGATGGATACGAGATCCTGCTCGCCGCGCCGTGACTTCCAGCGCCGCCGGTTGACCCGAAGGGGTTACCGGGGCTAGTTTTACCGCCACTTGAAGCGGGGGCATCGACCCCCCACCCCCAGCCCGGCGGATGCCGGCGCGAACGGGTCCAAGGCACAGCGATCATCGGGCGGCGCTTCCGCGCCGCCTCTCGTGCCGGACACCCCAGGGGATGCACGGGTGTCCGGCTTTCCTTTGCGCGGGAGTGTGAGCACTGTCGACCAACGAGCGTGAGCGGCGTGTCCGGATCAACCGGCAGATCCGAATCAGCCCGGTCCGGGTGATCGGCCCTGGCGGCGAGCAGCTGGGCGTGCTGACTATCGACGAAGCGCTGGCCGCGGCGCTGGAGCGGGGACTCGACCTGGTCGAGGTGGCGCCAATGGCGAGGCCTCCCGTGGTCAAGATCATGGACTACGGCAAGTTCAAGTTCGAGGAAGCCAAGGCCGCCCGTGCCGCGAAGAAGAAGCAGCACGTGATTCACCTGAAGGAGATCAAGGTGCGGCCCGGCATCGAAGAGCATGACTTCGAGTTCAAGAGCCGGCACGCCCGTGAATTCCTGCTCGAAGGAAACAAGGTGAAGGTGACGATGATGTACCGCGGCCGGCAGCTGGCTCATGTCGAGCTGGGCCGGGCGGTGCTGGACCGGTTCGCCGGCGGGCTCAACGACATCGGGAAGGTCGAGCAGGACGCCAAGCTCGAGGGCCGCAACATGATCATGGTGCTGGCCCCGAAATGACAGAGGGTAGGGGCGGAGCTGTTGCTCCGCCCCACCTCGAATCAGCAGGAACGGAGAGACACGCATGCCGAAGATGAAGACCAAGCGGGCGGCGATGAAGCGCTTCAAGCGGACCGGAACCGGCAAGCTCAAGCGCTGGCACGCCAACCACAGCCACATCCTGACCAAGAAGACCCGCAAGCGGAAGAACCGGCTGAAGAAGAGCGCTCTGGTGGCGTCGGCCGATTTCCCGCGGGTGAACCGCCTGCTCCAGGCGTAAGGGGAGGGGACCCATGCCTCGCGTCAAGAGCAACGTCGCTCACCACGCCCGGAAGAAGAAGATCATGCGCGCCGCCAAGGGCGCGCGCGGCGCCCGCAGCAAGCTGTACAAGCCGGCCAAGGAAACGGTCGAGCGGGCCATGCAGTACGCCTACCGTGACCGCCGGAAAAAGAAGGGTGAGTTCCGGGCGCTGTGGATCACGCGGATCAACGCCGCGGCCCGGATGCACGGCTTCAGCTACAGCGGTCTGATGGCGGCGCTCCGCAAGGCCGGCATCGAGATCAACCGCAAGGTGCTGGCCGATCTTGCGGTGAAGGACATGGACGCCTTCGCGCGCATCGCCGAGACGGCACGCGCGGCTGGCTGAATTTGCGGCAGACCTGAACGGGGCGGGGGCCCGGCGGCCGGCGCCAGGCCACCCCGCTCCCGGTAGCGGCAGGTCGTCTGTCCACCCCAGCCGGCGCCAGTCAGCCCATGCCTGATTCGTCAGCCCTCCGGCAGTCGCTGGAGGCGCTTCGCCACCAGCTGAACGGCCTCGCCGAGCTCGATGCGGCTGGGGTCGAGGCGCTTGAAGTACGCCTGCTGGGCCGGAAGCAGGGGGTCCTTACTGAACTCCTCCGCCAGCTGCCGGGCCTCCCTCCCGAAGACAAGCGCAGCATCGGCGCCGAGGCGAACCGGCTCAAGCTGGAATGCGAGGCCGCATTCCAGGCGCGCCGGGAGGCGCTCAAGGCCGCGGCCGACGCGGCCGCCGCTCGCGGCATCGACCGCACCATGCCGGGGCGGGCGCGCTGGGTCGGGGGCGTCCATCCGGTGACCCGGGTGATGGAAGAGATCGTGTCGATCTTCCACGGACTCGGCTTCGCCCGGGCCACCGGGCCGGAGGCCGAGACCGAGTGGTACAATTTCGGCGCGCTGAACTTCCCGCCCGACCACCCCGCGATGGACATGCACGACACCCTCTACCTCGATATCCCCGAACGGCGGACGGGGGAAGACCGGCGCCGCAACCGGACGTCGGGGGTGGCGGAGCCGGCCGAGCGGCGCGAGCCGAGCGACCGGCGGTTCCTCGACCAGGGGCGCTGGCTGATGCGGACCCACACCTCCCCGGTCCAGATCCGGGTGATGCAGGGGGAGCCCCCGCCGATCCGGGTGGTGATCCCGGGCTGGGTCTATCGGAAGGACCCCTTCGACGCATCGCACGCGCCGGTGTTCGCTCAGGTGGAGGGATTGGCCGTGGACGAGGGGATCTCCTTCGTGGACCTCAAGGCCACCCTGAGCCACTTCGCGCGCGAGTTCTTCGGCAGTGCCACCGCGGTGCGCTTCCGCCCCTCGTTCTTCCCGTTCACCGAGCCGTCGGCGGAGATGGACGTGGGCTGCGGTGTGTGCGGCGGGCGCGGCTGTCCCGCCTGCAAGGGCACCGGGTGGATGGAAATCCTCGGGGCTGGCATGGTGCATCCCAACGTGCTGGTGAACTGCGGGCTCGACCCCGAGCGCTACACCGGGTTCGCCTTCGGCATGGGTCCCCAGCGGATCGCCCTCAACCGCTACGGCATCCCCGACATCCGCTTGCTGTATGAGGGGGACATGCGCTTCCTGGAGCAGTTCACCCGATGAAGGTCTCGCGGCAGTGGCTCGAAGCGCTGCTCCGGCGCCGGCTCGAGACCGGTGACCTGGTGAAGCGGCTGGTGATGCTCGGCGCCGAGGTGGACGGGGTCGAGCCGCTGCACCCGGAACTGCGGCAGGTGGTGGTGGGGCTGGTGGAAACGGTGCGGCCGCACCCCGATGCGGACCGCCTCC
>JAOUIC010000405.1 GCA_029884275.1 Gemmatimonadota bacterium
GAAGGTGCGCGTGGTCGGCCTGATCCCGAGCACCGAGAACATGCCCGGGGGGCGTGCGATCAAGCCGGGTGACGTGATCCGGAGCCATTCGGGCAAGAGCATCGAGATCATCAACACCGACGCCGAGGGGCGCCTCATCCTGTGCGACGCGCTGTCGTACGCCACGCGGTTTCAGCCCGCCTGCGTGCTCGACGCGGCCACCTTGACCGGTGCGGTCGTGGTGGCGCTCGGGCACGTGGCCTCGGGGGCCATGGGGACCGACGATGGCCTCATCGAGGAGGTGCGGCGGGCCGGGGACCGGGCTGACGAACGGGTCTGGCCGCTGCCGCTCTGGGACGAGTACCGCGACCTGATCAAGTCCGACATCGCCGACGTGAAGAACACCGGCGGCCGGCCGGCCGGCGCGATCAGTGCGGCGTGGTTCCTGCGCGAGTTCGTGAAGGACTATCCCTGGGTCCACCTCGACATCGCGGGCACGGCCTACAGCGACAAGCCCGACGCGGCCCGCGAGAAAGGTCCGACCGGCGTGGGGATGCGGCTGTTCGCCGAATTCATCCTCGGCCGAGCGTCGTGAGGCGCCTTCCAGCTCTCCTGCTGGCGCTTTCGGCGGTCGCCGCGCCGCTCGCGGCCCAGATTCCCTACGACTCCCTTCCTCCCGACACGCTCCGCCGTGACACGATCAACACGACCGAGCGGTACCTCGAGGGCGAGGGGGACACCCAGGTCTACCTTCCGGCCGCGCCCCGGATCGGTCCCTCGGGCCCCGATCCGGCCATGTCGCGGATCGTCCTGACCCGCGACTCCATCCAGTGGGCCATGGCGGAGACCGTCAGCGACCTGCTGACCCGGGTGCCGGGGCTCTACCTGTGGCGGGGGGGCTGGCTGGGGCGGACCGAGTACCCCAGCTATCGCTACCGGGGGCCCGCCTCGGTCGAGTATTTCGTGGACGGGCTTCCCTATGTCCCCATCGGCCCGGACACCCTCGGCGTCGACCCGTCGTACTTCTCCCTCAGCCTCTACGACCATATCGAGATCGAGCCGTGGCCCGGGTCGCTTCGGGTCTGGCTCTACACCCGTCGCCACGAACGGAAGGCGCCGGCGTCGCGGATCGGCATCGCCCGCGGCGACAAGGACCTCGCCCGGTACATCGCCGCTTTGGAGAAGCGGTTCGAGTCGGGGATCGGCTTCGCCATGCAGGGCGAGAGGATGGTCGTCCCCACCGCCAGCGGCAGCAGCAGCGCTTTCGACATCTCGAACCTGTGGCTCCAGATCGGGTATGTGCCCAACGCCCATCTGGGGACCCAGGTCCAGCTGCTGTATTCCGCCCCCGATCGTGACCCCTACGTGGACGCACAAAGTGGAACTCCCGACACCCTCGAGCTGGGGCTCCGCGGCACCCGCAACGACGCCCAGTTCCGCGCCTTCTGGCGCCAGCGTACCGATGACCTGGGGTTCAAGGTGGACGGGCTGGTCGGCCGGACCACCTGGGGCGGGGGCGGGGTCAAAGATGAAGAGGTCCGCCAGGGCGGTGTGGTGCTCGGCTGGCGCGGCCCGACCGCGGGCGTCACGGCGCGGGTGTTCAACCGGTCCCGCTGGACCCCGTGGGATGTCGAAGCGAGCGGCCGGTGGAACGGACTGTCCCGGCTGACGGTGGGGCTCGATGCCGCCTACCAGACTCATGATCTCGACCGCTCCAGCCAGTGGCTGGGCGCCCGCGTCGGCGCCTCCCTGCCGCTGGGATTCGAGGCGCTGGCGACGGGGAGGACAGGGTCGGTCGTCTCGTCGCCCACGGTCCTGACCGAGCAGGCCCAGGACCTGACCGACTGGCAGGTCCAGTTCGGCTGGGAGCGGCCACGATTCGGAGTGGAGGTGGGGTATGGCCACACCGATGGCTTCACGCCCCAGGCCTTTCGTTCGTTCACCCCCACGGTGCCCCAGCTTGGCAAGGCGGGAGGTACCGAATGGCTCACTGTCGGCTGGCGGGTGGCCCTGCTCAAGTGGATCACGCTGCAGGGGTGGTACAGCGATCCGGTGGGCGGCGAGAGCGGGCAGGGTGTGCCGCCGACGCACTCGCTCACCTCGGCCACTATCCGGTCGAAGTTTCTCCGAACATTCAGAAGTACGGTGTTCGACCTCAAGGCCCAGGTGGCCTACGAGACCTGGGGTGACGGCGTCATCGGTCTGGACCCGAACGGCGCACCCCTCGCGCTCGACGGGGCGTCGTTCTGGCGGATGGAGATCGAGTTCAGCATCGACGCCTTCCACTTCTACTGGGACCGCTTCAACGCCCGGGCCAGCCGCAAGACCTACGTCCCTGGCTTCCCGGTCCTCAACTTCGGCAGCACCTTCGGGGTGCGGTGGGAGTTCCTGAACTAGCGTGCCCCGCCCGCGAATCAGCGGGCAGCCACAAACGGATCAACTCCGACTCCGCGGGCCAGCCTCCGCCCTACCCCTAAGCCTCGCCGGGGGCTAGTTTTCGCCCCTTTCCCGAAACCTGGGGGGCAAGGGGCCGTGCCGCACAGCATGACGGGGTTCGGGTCCGGAGAGGGCCTGGTGGCGGGCGGCCGGATCAGGGTGGAAGTCCGGACGGTCAATCACCGGCACTTCAACCCGGCGCTCAAGCTCCCGGGCGAGCTGGCGGCCCTGGAAGGGGAGTTGCGCGAGGAGCTCCGCAGGTCGTTCGACCGGGGGCACGTCGCCGTCTCGGTTCGCTGGACCGAACCGCCGGAGCGCCACTCCGCCGGATTCACCGTGAATCTCGAGCGAGCCCGCGCCGTGGCGATGGCACTGGCGGACCTGCAGCGGGCGCTGGGGGTGCCGGGGCAGGTGGACCTCGCCATGGTCGTGCGCCAGCCCGAGGTAATCACG
>JAOUIC010000407.1 GCA_029884275.1 Gemmatimonadota bacterium
GTGCCCTCTGAACGAACAGGGCGGACCGAAGTCCGCCCTGTTCCCTGCCTCCCTGGCTGCCCACCCGAGGGCTGGTCAGGGTCGTTCCCAGGCCCGCGGCTGCCGCGGCCCCCCTCGCTGGCGCTGGAACTCCCGGATCTGGTCGAACAGCCGCTCCCGCATCATGAAATACTGGGCCCGCTGGACCGGACTCAGGAAGGAGGCGAGCTCCCGCGACTCGTCGCGGTAGGTCTGGGCGTAGCGCATCCGGACGTCGATCAGCTCGTCGAGCACGCGGTTGAGCCGGTCGGTGTCGGCCGCGACGCCGGGCCTGAGCTCGGCCGCCGCGTCCCGCCGCAGCCCTTGCTCCTCCAACTCCAGCGCCCGCCGCTTCCGGAAATAGTCCCGCACGGTGCGCTCCATGCGCTGCGACTGGCCCTCCGTGAGGCCCAGCTGCTCCTTCACCCGCGCGGCGAACCGTGATTCGACTTCCTGCCGCAACTCCTCCGCTCGCGCCGAATCGGGCGGGGTGGGTTCCTGCGCCAGGCCGGCGGAAGCCGCGAAGGCGCACAGGCCGAGCAGCATGACGAGGCTCCGCATCATCCCTCCATTGTCAGGAGCAGTTGCTCCAGGTCGGTCGGCGCCAGCTCAGAGAACCCAGGCGCCTCGAGTGTTCCATCGTCCATGAGACTGTCTCCCAGCCCAGCCAGGAGATCCTCCAGCACTTCCGGCCCGATACCCTCCAGCTCGGCAAGCGGGAGCTCCATGGTGCCTGCCGCCTCAATCGGAACAGATCCCCTCTCCGGTTCGCGCCCCGGCCACACCAGGACGAGCAGCGAGGCCGCGACGGCCAGTCCGAGCCCCATGCCGGTGCGGACCCATCGCCGGCGCCTGCGGTGCGTGGACAGCCGCTGAGCCACGACCTCGGCCACCCGTTCCGGATCCGGGCCGTGCCCCGCCGCATCGCCCAGCATGGCCCCGGCCGCCACGAGTCCCCACTCCCACCGGCAATCGGGGCAACTCACCAGGTGGTTCGCCTCCTCGGCAGTCCACCGGTCGGCGCCATGCCGGACCGCGGGCATCTTCTCGGACAGCTTCTCGCAGGGAGTCATCGCACCAGATCCTTCAGTTTCTTCACGGCGTGATGGTAATGGACCCGTGCCGCTCCGGGCGTCGTATCCAGCACCGTCGCAATCTCCTCGTACGGCATTCCCTGCTGGACCCGGAGCAGGAATACCTCCCGCTGCAGGCGGGGAAGCATCCCCAGTCCCTTCTCGAGCCGGCCTCGCGCCTCGCGCGCCTCCAGCGCCGAACCCGGGTCATCGCCAGCGACCAGGTCTCCGTCCTCCAGCGGGATCACCACCCGGCCCCGCCGCCGCCGAAACTGGTCCTTGAGCAGGTTGCTGCCGATCCGGAACAACCAGCTCCGGAAAGCCGACTCGCCGCGCCACGCCCCCAGGCTTCGAAACGCCCGGAAGAAACTCTCCTGGACCAGGTCCTCGATGTCGGCGCCGTCCGCGCCCGCGCCGCCCAGGAACCGCGCCAGCGCCGCGGTGTGTCTCCGGACCAGTACGGCCGCGCTCGCCTCGTCCCCGTCCCGGTACGCGCGGATGAGGTCGACGTCACTCGGGAGGTCGGTCTGGGCCACCGGCGCGGTCATGGACAGATCAGGGACGCCGCCCGGGGCGGGATGTTAAGGCCACGTCGGAGCTTGGCCACCCCCCGCCTCCAGAGCAAGAGCAGACTCGCTACATTCCCGGCTGATTTCTTCCACGGACTGGCGCCATGCGCGACGTTGTCATCACCACCGCCCTTCGAACCGCGGTGGGCCGGGCGGGAGGGAGCCTCGCGGAGATTCGAGCCGACGATCTGGCGGCGATCGCAGTGCGGGCCGTGGTCGAACGCGGGCGGCTGCCGGCGGACCGGATCGAAGACGTCATATTCGGCTGTGCCAACCAGGCCGGGGAGGACAACCGCAACGTCGCCCGGATGGCGGCCCTCCTGGCCGGGCTCCCGGTCACGGTTCCGGGACAGACGGTGAACCGGCTCTGCGGCTCCGGTCTGCAGGCGGTGGCGAGCGCCGCGCAGGCGATCCATGCCGGCGAGGGAGACCTCTTCATCGCGGGAGGGGTCGAGAGCATGACCCGCGCCCCCTATGTCATGCTCAAGAGCGGCACCCCCTGGAACCGAACCCCGCCTCCCATTGCGGACACCACCGTCGGCTGGCGGTTCACCAACCCTGCCATGGCGAAGGACTGGACCATCTCGCTCGGCGAAACTGCCGAGCGGGTCGCGGCCCAGTACCAGGTCAGCCGCGCCGAACAGGACGCCTTCGCCGCGGAGAGCCAGCGGCGTGCCCAGGAGGCCATCGCCTCGGGAGTCTTTGCCGACGAGCTCGTCCCCGTCCCCGTGGGGGACGGCAAGGGGGGCACACGACAGTTCGCGAACGACGAGCACCCCCGCGCCGGGGTGACGGCCGCCGGACTCGGCGGGATGAAGGCCGCGTTCATGAGGGAAGGCACCGTAACGGCCGGCAATTCCAGCGGAATCAACGACGGCGCCGCCGCCCTGGCAGTAGCCGAAGGCAGCATCGCGCGCGGTCTCGGGCTCAAGCCGATCGCGCGGATCGTGGCCACCGCGGTTGCCGGCGTGGACCCGTCGGTCATGGGCATCGGACCGGTTCCCGCGGTCAGGAAGGCACTCGCCCGCGCCGACCTGCGGGTTGGCGACCTCTCCCTCATCGAGCTCAACGAAGCGTTCGCGGCCCAGGCAATCGCCTGCATGCGGGAGCTGGAGCTCGACCCGGCGCGGGTCAACATCCACGGCGGAGCCATCGCCCTCGGCCACCCGCTCGGCGCGAGCGGCGCCCGGATCCTGACCA
>JAOUIC010000406.1 GCA_029884275.1 Gemmatimonadota bacterium
GTGGTCGCTCCCAGCGCGGCGCCAAGCGCTCCGGCCAGCATCGCTCCCTCGATGCCCAGGTTGATCACACCACCACGCTCGCTCACCGCCTCGCCCAGCGCCGCGAGCAGGAGTGGGGTCGCCACACGCACCGCGGCAACGAGGAACCCGACCAGGAGCGCCGTGTCCACGTCTCAGCTCGTCCGGTCGCGGTCGGCCCGCCTGCGGGCCAGGTCAGCCAGCAGGACCACGATGATCACCGCCGCCTCGACCACGCGCACCGCGACCGCCGGCACCCCGGCGTCGCGCTGCATGGCGCTCGAGCCTGCCTGCAGGCCGGCGATCAGCAACCCGGTCCCCACCGTCGCGACCGGATCGAGCCGCGCCAGCAGCGCCACCGCAATCCCGGTGAAGCCGTAGCCGGGAGACAGGTTCTGGAACAGGCTGAAGGTGGTGCCCGAGACCTCCATCGCGCCGGCGAGGCCGGCGCAGCCGCCCGAAGCGAGCAGCGCCCCGCCGAACACTCGGCCCGTCCGCACGCGGCCAACGACTCGCGCCGCGCCGAGCCCCGCACCGGTTGCCCGGAGGCGAAATCCCGCCAGGGTGTACCGGAGGAAGACCCAGAGCGCACCCGCCAGCAGCAGGACCAGGGCGATACCGGCGTGAAGCCGGGTCCCGCCGAGCTGTGGCAGGCGGGCCGAGAGGGGCAGGGGGTCGCTCTGCGGATAGACCCCGGTGGCCTCCTGCAGCGGACCCTGGACCATCCAGCTGACCAGCGCTTCGGACACGAAGTTGAGCAGCAGCGTCGTGATCACTTCCAGCACGCCGAAGCGGAGCCGCAGCACCGCCGGCGCCAGCACCCAGAGCATGCCGGCGACGACGCCTGCGACGAGCACGGCGGGAACGGCCAGCGGCCGCGGCCAGGCCCCGAGCATCAGGCCGATCCATGTCGCGACGATGGCCCCGGCGTAGAACTGGCCTTCCGCACCGATGTTGAGCGCACCCGCCCGAAACGCCAGCCCGATTCCGAGTCCGATGAGAATGAGCGGAACCGCGCGGGGCAGGAGCCCCGAGAGGATCGCATCTGCCGATCCGAAGCCGCCCCGGAAGAGGGCGGCGAGCGCGGCCGGTGCGTCGTAGCCGCTGGCGGCGAGGCCAAGGGCCAGCACCAGCAGGCCGACCCCGACGGCGCCAAGCGCCAGCGCCATCCCGCGCACCGCCGCCGGGGGCCTCATGGCGCCTCTCCCAGCATCATCCGGCCGATCTCGTCTCGCGAGGCGCCCACGGGAGCTTCGACCATGCGCCCCCCGGCCAGCACCACGATGCGGTCCGACACTTCGAGTAGTTCATCGAGGTCGGGCAGGTGGACCAGCACCGCCACCCCCCGCTGGGCGGCACCACGCAGGCGGTCGAGGACCTCCGTGGTGGCGCGAAGGTCGAGGCCACGGGTGGGATTCTCCGCCACCAGCAGGGCAGGGCGGCGCTCCATCGCCGCCGCGATGATCATCCGCTGCTGGTTGCCGCCGCTCAGTTCGCGCATGGCCGCGTTCGCCGATGGCGCCTGTATCTGGTACTCCGCCATGAGTCGCGCGGCACGGGACGCGGCCTCCGGCCACCTCACCCAGGGGGCGGCGATCCACGGCGCGTCGGCCCCAGCCGCGAGCACCAGGTGCTCGGTCAGCGAGAACTCGCCGATGCACCCCTCGGTGGTCCGATCCTCCGGTATGAACGACACCGCGCCGGTACGACCGGCGGACCCGCGATCCGGCCGTTCCAGTCCCGCGGCGAGCCTGAGCAGTTCCCGCTGTCCGTTCCCCTCGACCGCGGCGACTCCCACGACTTCTCCGGCGCGTACCGTGAGCGTCGCCCGATCCAGTCCGGTGCCGCTTTCCCCCAGCCGGGCGAGGCCGACCGACTCCAGCACCAGCCGCTCACCGCCACGAGCGGCGGGCGGGCGGGCGGGGCGGGGCGGGGGAGCCTCGCCGAGCATGTGGGTCGCGAGCTCGCCGGTGGTGGCGCCGCCGCGCGGCCCGCGGTAGGCCACACGGCCACGACGGAGCACCGTCACGCGGTCAGCCACCGAGGCGGCCTCGCGCAGCTTGTGGGTGATCAGCACGGACGAAATGCCGCGGTCGCGGAACGCGACGAGCTGTGCCAGCAGGCGCTCCGCCTCGAGCGGCGACAGCACCGACGACGGCTCGTCGAGCAGCAGGATGTCGGCGCCGGCCGCGAGCGCCTTCACCACCTCAACACGCTGCCGGAGCCCGGCGGAGAGATCCGCTACCCGCATCCGCGGGGAAACCGGCAGCCCGAGTTCTTCACCGAGTCGCTCCACCCGCAACTCCACCTCGCGCGGCCGGAACCGCCAGCCGGCGCCCAGCGCGACATTCTCCGCCACGCTGAGCTCCGCGATCGACGTGAAGTGCTGGTGGACCATGCCGACACCGAGACGGCGCGCGAGGGCAGGGGAGTGTCGCGGAACCAGGGCACCGTGGATGGAAACCGCGCCAGCATCCGGCGCCACCAGTCCGAACGCGATGTTCATCAGGGTGGACTTGCCCGCGCCGTTCTCCCCCAGCAGCGCGTGGATCTCGCCGGAGCGGAGCGTGAAGTCCACTCCGTCGAGCGCCTGCACCTGCCCGAAACGGCGGCTGACGCCCGAGAGCGCGAGAACGTCGGTCATCTCACCATCGGCGATTCACCCCGGAACCGAGAACAGAACCACCCGCTCGGCGGCAGGGCAGGGCAGGGTAGGCGGGCGTACCCGATGACCAGGAGAACGGTCAGAGCCCGGTGGGGTGATCGTGGAACTCCCAGGGCAGGTCGAAGCGAACCGCGAGGTGCTCTCCCAGGGCCCGGACCCCCACCGTCTCGGTGGCAT
>JAOUIC010000408.1 GCA_029884275.1 Gemmatimonadota bacterium
ACCCGGAGCGCCCGCTCGATCGGAATGGCGAACCCCAGACCGATCGACCCGCCCGATTGGGAGAAGATCGAACTGTTGACGCCGATCACCTCGCCCAGCGCGTTGGCCAGCGGACCGCCCGAGTTGCCCGGGTTGATGGCGGCGTCGGTCTGGATCATGTCGAGGTAGAGCCCCGACTGGTCCCGGCCCGGGAGAATGTTCCGGTTGACCGCGCTCACCACCCCCGCCGTCACTGTGGGTTCCGCATTGCCCAGCAGGTAGGCGAAGGGATTACCCATCGCCACGACCCATTCGCCGATCATGAGGTCGCTGCTGGTGCCCGCGGGCGCGACCGCGAGGCCGGGGCGGTCGATGCGGATCACGGCGATGTCGGTCAGCGGATCCTCGCCCAGCAGCTCCGCGGGGAGGTCGGTGCCGTCCGACAGGGTCACGATGATCCGGTCGGCGCCGCTCACCACGTGCTGGTTGGTGACCACGATGCCATCCTGCCGGATGACGAAACCGGTGCCGAAACTCTGCGACGACCGGGGCGACGGCGGGACGAAGAAGAAGTCGAAAGGACTGGGAGAGGACTGCCGAGTCGTCGTCACCGCGATGGAGACCACCGACGGCGAGACCCGCGAACTCGCCGAGACCAGGGCGGTGCGGCGGCTGTCGTCGACCTGGCGGGTGACAGCCGGCCGCGAGGGCCGCTGGGCTTCGAGGGTCTCCACGAAGGCGGGCACGTCGCCCCGGTCGCGGCAACCGGCCAGCGCCACGAACAGGAGGAAGATCGCGCGGCTCACTCGGGATCCCCGGCGTACCAGGAACGCGGATACTCGGCGGCCACGAAGTACAGTCCCTGCGGTGGTGCCGGCGGGCTGGTGGCCTGGTTGTCGAGGCGCGCGAGCAGCGTGGTCATGTCCTCCACGGGACGACGTCCCAGTCCGATGTCCACCATGGTGCCGACAAGGAAGCGCACCATGTGGTGCAGGAAGCGGTCGGCCGCGATGTGAAACGCATGGCCCTCACCGCCGGCCCGCGTCTCCCACTCCGCCCGGCGGATCAGGCAGCGATACGGTCGCTCCGAGCGGTCCTCGGGGCGGCGCACCGCGAAGGCGGGGAAGTCGTGCTCCCCGGCGATCATGGACGCCGCTCGCTCGAGCAGTTCACCATCCAGCGGCCGGCCGAGGGACCATTCATACGGCCGGCGGAACGGGCTGGCCGACGCCTCGTCGGTCCCGATCAGGTAGCGGTAGCGGCGCCCGGTCGCGCTCTTGCGGGCATGGAAACCCTGCACCATCGCCGTGAGCCGCTCGACCCAGCAGTCGCGCGGGAGCAGGCCGTTGAGCGCCCGCTGGAGCGGGCCGGCAGCCCACCGCGCGGGCACCGAGAAGCTTACTCCCATCCCGAGCGCGTGCACGCCGGCGTCCGTGCGCCCCGCGGCGGCGACCACGACCCTCCGGCCGCACAGCCGCTCGAGCACCCCCTCGAGTTCCCCCTGAACCGTCCGCCCCGTGGCCTGCCGCTGCCAGCCCGCGAACTCGCGGCCATCGTAATGCAGGAGGGCCAGATAGGTCCGGCTCATGAGGGCCGAAATATAGCCGGGGGGGAAGGGTTTGTCCCCCGAATCTCCCCGCCTACCTTTTGCCCATGACCAGCCCGCTCTCACTCGCGCTCGAACGCCTCCAGCAGCGGAGGGACCTGTCCCCCGAGGAGACCGCCGGCGCGTTCGGCGAGGTGATGAGCGGAATGGCCGCGCACGACCAGATGGCTGCCCTGCTGCTCGGGCTGAAGGAGAAAGGCGAGACCGCGGCCGAGATCGCCGGCACCGTCCGGGCGCTGCGCGCGGTGATGGTCCCGGTCGACGCTGGCGCCGGTGCCCAGGTGGTGGATACCTGTGGCACCGGAGGCGGCGTGGTCGGGACCTTCAACATCTCCACCGGGGCCGCCTTCGTGGCCGCCGGCGCCGGCGCCCGGGTGGCGAAGCATGGCAACCGGAGCTACACCTCCCGCTGCGGCAGTGCCGATCTCTTCGAAGCGCTGGGCGTGAATATCACCCACGGCGCGGTCGAAGCCAGCCGGAGGCTGACCTCCGTTGGAATGGCGTTCATGTTCGCGCCGAGCTTTCACCCGGCCATGCGCCATCTGGCGCCGGTTCGCCGCCAGCTCAAAGTCGCCACCATCATGAACCTGGTCGGTCCGCTCGCCAATCCAGCCCGGGTAAGGCGGCAGGTGGTGGGTGTGGCCGATGCGGCGCGTGCCCCGCTCATCGCGGAGGCGCTGGTCGAGCTCGGCACCGACCATGCGATCGTCGCCCACGGGGAGATCGGGATGGACGAGATCAGCCCGGTTGGCCCGACGACCATCCTGGAGGTCAGGGGCGGCGCGGTGCGCCGCTGGATGCTCGACCCTGCGGACCACGGCCTCGACTGGAACCGCCCCGAGGAGCTGGCCGGCGGCAGTCCCGCCGAAAACGCCGACCGGATCGAGCGCCTTCTCCGAGGGGCAGGGCACGAGGCCGACCGCCGGGCAGTGCTGCTCAACGCCGCGGCGGCTATCTATGTGGCGGGACTGGCGGAGTCTTACAGGGCGGCCGTGGTGGCCGCCACGGAAGGACTGGTGAGCGGGAAGGCGCGCCGGGTGCTCGAGGCACTCCGGCGAGCCGGTTGACGGGTCAGTACTTTCGGATGACGCCGACCACGACACCCTGAATCAGGATGTCGCGTTCCTGGAACCGCATCGGCTGCATGGCCGCGTTGGCCGGCTGAAGCCGGATCCAGCCGCCATCCTCCCGGTAGAAGCGTTTCACCGTGGCCTCGGAGCCGTTCACCAGGGCAATGACCATCTCGCCGTTCTCCGCGGCCTGCTTGCCATGTA
>JAOUIC010000409.1 GCA_029884275.1 Gemmatimonadota bacterium
TCGGCATGAATTTCATGATCTCGAGGAGATAGGCCGCGTTGAATCCGATTTCGAGCGGATCACCGTCGTAGCCCACCGACAGCTCTTCCTGCGCCTCACCCAGGTCGGGCGTCTGGACCGACAGCTTGCACGACGAGTGGGTGAGCGCCATCCGGATCCGGTGCGTCTGGTCGCTCGCGACGATGCTCATGCGGCGGAGGGCCGAGGTGAGCGCGCCCTTGTCGGCCGTCATGCTCTTGTCATTCTCCCGCGGGATCACCTGCTCGTAATTGGGGTATGGCCCCTCGATCAGCCGAGTGAACACCTGGGTCGTGGCCGACCGGAAGCCGAGGTGGTTCTCGCTCTTCGCGATCTCCAATTCGTCCTGGTCGGAGAAGAGGCGCCGGATCTGCTCCAGTGCTTTCGGCGGCACGATCAGGTCCGCCTGACCTTTGCCGATCCCGGCCGTGACCGGCACGTCCATCCGGGCCAGCCGGTGACCGTTGGTGGCGACCATGCGCATCCGGTCGGCCCGGAGCTCCCACAGAACACCGTTGAGGATCGGACGACTCTCTTCGGTGCTCGCGGCGAAGGCGACATGCGACACCAGCTTCTGCAGCTCTCCGGCCTTGGAGCGCCAGCCCCCTTCGAACTTCACCGTGGGAAACGCGGGAAACTCCTCCCGGGACAGTCCCAGCAGGCGGAACTTGGCCCTGCCGCACTCGATGGTGGCGCGCTGTTCCCCGGAGGTGGTCAGCCTGATGCCCGCGCTGGGAAGTTCCCGGACGATGTCGGAGAGCTTCTTGGCGGGAAGCGTGATCGACCCTTCCTGGTCAACCGAGGCCGGGACCGTGGTGGTGACGGCGATGTCGAGATCGGTGCCTGACAGCCGAAGACCGTCGCGAGTCGCCTCGAGCAGGACGTTCGAGAGGACGGGAAGGGTCGTCTTGGTCGGGATCGATGCGCCGACCGCCTGAAGCCCTTCCTGGAACTGCTCGCGCGTGATGGTGAACTTCATCCCGCTCCTCAACGGTGGGAGAAAAGCCTTCTACATCTCTATTTTACTTATACTAGTCGTAGTAGTAGGCGTTCTGGAAATGTGGACGCCTGTCGTAACCCCGAACTCAGCAAGACCTTCCACCAATCTCGGCTGTTGACGCGCTGTGGGACATCCGGGACCGATTGCGGAAGATCGCTCCTGTCATCCCCGCCGCCCACATTGTTCACACGCCGCGTGGATCATTACTGTGCAATGAGCTCGGAGCGCGCGCTCTCGATCCGGTCGCGGAAGCTTCTGTCGCGTGACATCTGACGCTGGACCTTGTCCACGCTGTGGATCACGGTCGAGTGGTCCCGCCCGCCGAATGCCTGCCCGATCTCGACCAGCTGCATCTGCAGGATGTCCCGGGCCAGGAACATCGCGATCTGCCGCGGCACCACCAGGGTCTTGATCCGGGCCTTGGAACGGAGCTGCTCCGAGGTCACCCCCCACCGCCGGGCGACCACATCCTGGATCCGGTCAATGCTGGGCATCGACTTCGGCGGGCCATGGAAGTCATCCCCCGGCCTGATCTTGTCGGTCAGCGCCTCCCGGGCCAACTCGATCGACACCTCACGGTGCTTGAGCGAGGCGAACAGCAGCAGCTTGATGATGCACCCCTCGAGCTCCCGGACGTTGGAGCGGACGTGCTCGGCGATGAACCGCAGCACATCGTCGGGGATGGTCATTTCGAGGTGGTCCTGCTCCTGCTTCTTGCGCAGAATCGCGATGCGGTGCTCCAGGTCGGGCTGGCCGATGTCGGCGACCATGCCCCATTCGAAGCGGCTGACCAGCCGGGCTTCGAGGCCGGGGATCTCCTTGGGGGGCCGGTCCGAAGTCAGTACGATCTGCTTGCCGGCCTCGTACAGGGCGTTGAACGTATGGAAGAACTCCTCCTGGGTGGCTTCCTTGCCTTCGAGGAAGTGCACGTCGTCCACCAGGAAGAGGTCGATGTCGTGACGGTAGCGCTTCCGAAGCTCCGGCATCGTGCGCCGGGAGATCCCCTCGATCACCTCGTTGATGAACTGCTCGGCGCTGACGTAGAGCACCCTGGTGTCCGGCGCCCGCTGGAGGATCGAGTGCGCGATGGCCTGCATCAGGTGCGTCTTGCCGAGACCGGTGGCGCCGTAGATGAACAGGGGGTTGTAGGTCTTGCCTGGCGCTTCGACCGCGGCATGGGCCGCGGCCGCGGCCAGCTGGTTGGACTTGCCGATGACGAAGGTCTCGAACTTGTAGCGCTCGTTGAGCGGCTGGGCGCTCGGGTTTGCCGCCGGCTGCGCGAACGCCGCCGCGGCGGGCGGGCTCACGAAGAAGTCCATCTGGGGCCGCCGCTGCCGGTCTTCCTGCACCCGGAAGACCACGTTCAGGGGTTTCCCCATGACCGTCTCGGCGACGCGCGAGATGAGCACGCCGTGGTTGGTCTCGTTCCACTTGGCGGCGAACTCGTCGGGGACCGCCACGACAAGGCGGTCGCCTTCGAGCGCCACTGCCTCAGTGGGTTCGAGCCAGGCACGGACGACTTTTTCAGGGAGCTGGCGTGCGGCTTCGTCCAGAACCCGCTTCCAGACCTCTTTTGCGGACAGCGACATGCTACGTCAGGGGGGTGAGGCGTTTGCAAGGGCGACCGAACGTACGGTTCGGTTGTGGAAAAGTCAACCTTGACCTTCAGCGGGTAGCTAAGCTAGGTTTGCGGGCTCATTTGAGAGGGTTGTGAACAATGAATCCGTCGTATCGTCCGCGGAACAAGCGCCGCATCGCCAAGCACGGATTCCGGGCCCGGATGGAAGATCGCTGGGGCCGGGAGACACTGTCGCGGCGGCGGAAGAAGGGTCG
>JAOUIC010000410.1 GCA_029884275.1 Gemmatimonadota bacterium
CCCGCTGGATGGGACCGGCCTGACCTTCGACCAGCAGGTCGCCGCCATCGTCGGGATGGCCCGCGAGCGGATCGGCTGAGCCGCCCGACAGGCGTCGTTCCCCTTGCCGTAAGTCACCCCCCGCTCTAGCTTTGCTGGCTCCCCAGCCGGGCACTTCGGCGCGGCATGGACCATCGTCTTTCACCCGCTCCGGCAACGGCGCGGCAGGATCAGGGGTTCTGGTTGTGACCGAAAAAGTCGCTATTCCCACCGAGCGTTATTCCACTCCGACCGGCCTTCGGGTCCGTCCCGACCTGTACGACGAAGAATATTCGGAAGACCAGTACGAACAGATGCTCTCGATGTACGAAGGGACCATGTCCCAGATCGTCGAGGGTGAGATCGTTCGCAGCAAGGTCCTCCGGGTGACGGAGAACGCCGTCATTCTGGACGTCGGTTTCAAGTCCGAGGGCAGCGTCTCCCTTGACGAGTTCAAGGAAGCCCCCTCGCCCGGCGACGAGGTCGAGGTGTTCCTCGAGCATCTCGAGGACCACGAGGGTGCGGTCGTCCTGTCGAAGAAGAAGGCCGACTTCATGCGGGTGTGGGAGAAGATCAAGCTGGCGCACGAGAGCGACCAGCCGGTCCAGGGCACGCTGGTCAAGAAGATCAAGGGTGGAGTCGTGGTCAGCCTCATGGGGGTGGATGCCTTCCTCCCCGGAAGCCAGATCGCCCTGCGGCGTGTGCCGAACATCGACGAGCTGCTGGGTCAGTCGTACGAGTTCAAGATCATCAAGCTGAACAAGCGGCGCCGGAACATCGTGGTGAGCCGCCGGGTTCTGCTGGAGCACGAGCGGGCCCACAAGCGCGAGCACCTCATGAAGGAGCTCGAGGCGGGCCAGGTCCGGAAGGGCGTGGTCAAGAACGTGACCGACTTCGGGGCCTTCATCGACCTCGGCGGGGTGGACGGCCTGCTCCACATCACCGACATGTCCTACGGCCGCGTCTCGCATCCGACCGAGGTCGTCGCGATCGGCAAGGAGATCGAGGTCAAGATCCTCGACATCGACTGGCAGCGCGAGCGCATCAGCCTCGGTCTCAAGCAGCTGCAGCCCTATCCCTGGCAGAAGGTCGCGGAGCGCTACCCGATCGGCACCCGGGTCCAGGGCAAGGTCGTTTCGATCACCAACTACGGCGCGTTCGTGGAGCTCGAGCCGGGCATCGAGGGGCTGGTCCACATCAGCGAGATGAGCTGGACCCGCAACGTCCGCCATCCGTCCAAGATCGTGTCCATCGGCGAGACCATCGAGGCGGTGGTGCTCAAGGTGGACGAGAGTGAGGAGAAGATCTCGCTCGGCATGAAGCAGACCGAGCAGGACCCCTGGACCGTGCTGCCGCTCAAGTACCCGGTGGGAGCCCGGCTGGCCGGCAAGGTCCGCAACCTGACCAGCTTCGGCGCCTTCGTCGAGATCGAGCCGGGCATCGACGGGCTGATCCATATCTCGGACATGTCCTGGACCAAGCGGGTCCAGCACCCGTCGGAGGTGGTGAAGAAGGGTGACGCGGTCAACGTCGTCATCCTCAACATCGATCCCGACAACAAGCGCATCTCGCTCGGCCTCAAGCAGGCGGTGGAGGATCCCTGGCTCCGCATCGGGGAGCTCTTCCCGATCGGCCACGAGCTGCGCGGCCGCGTCGTCCGCCTGATGGACAAGGGCGTGGTGGTGGACCTCGGCAACGACATCGAAGGCTTCGTCCCGATTTCCCAGCTCGGCGTCGCCGACATCGAGCAGCCGGGCGACGCGGTCAAGGAGGGCCAGGCGGTGGATCTCAAGGTGCTCGAGGTCGACCCGATTCATCACCGGGTGGTGCTGGCCGTGATCGGCTACCCTGACGTGCCGATCATCCCGCCCGCCAAGATCGAGTACGACGAGAGTCCCGCCGAAGACTGATTCCAGAGTCCCGGCGCCCGGGGTGGAGGAAGGGGTGGGGTTCCCAACGGAACTCCACCCCTTTCCCGTTGACCTCCCGACTCTCCCGGCGCATCATCACGCCCAATCGCCCTACCGTCCCACCTGTTCCGATCTATCTTTTGGCCCCATGGCGACCCCACGCGAACTCTTGAACGAGCTGAAGCGCCGGCAGGCCGAAGCCGAACAGGGCGGCGGCGCCGCCCGGCTCGCCCAGCAGCACAAGAAGGGCAAGCTCTCCGCCCGCGAGCGGCTCGATCTGCTGCTCGATCCCGGGAGTTTCGTGGAGCTCGACCGCTTCGTGGTCCACCGCTGCCACGACTTTGGACTGGAGGAACAGCAGGTCCCGGGCGATGGCGTCGTCACCGGCTACGGCCGGGTGAACGGGCGGCTGGTCTACGTCTTCTCCCAGGACTTCACCGTCTTTGGGGGATCGCTTTCGGAGACCTTCGCCGCCAAGATCTGCAAGGTGATGGACCTGGCCCTGCGCAACGGGGCGCCGGTGGTCGGCCTCAACGACTCGGGCGGGGCGCGAATTCAGGAAGGGGTCGCTTCCCTCGGGGGATACGCCGACATCTTCCTCCGCAACACGCTGGCGTCCGGCGTCGTGCCCCAGATCTCCGTCATCCTGGGTCCCTGCGCCGGCGGCGCCGTGTACAGCCCGGCCATCACGGATTTCATCTTCATGGTCCGCGGCGTGAGCTACATGTTCGTCACCGGGCCGAACGTGGTGAAGACGGTCACCCACGAGGAAGTCAGCTTCGACCAGCTTGGCGGCGCGGACACCCACGCCGGCACCAGTGGGGTGGCCCATTTCGCGCATGCCACCGAGCCGGAGAGTCTCGCGGCGGTGCGCGCCCTGCTGGGATACCTCCCGCAGAACAACCTGGACGAGCCGCCAGTC
>JAOUIC010000018.1 GCA_029884275.1 Gemmatimonadota bacterium
TCCAGCCTGCCCCTGGAAGATAGGGGGGCGGGGTAGGGGCGGGGGGTAGGGGCCGGATATATCCGGCCCCTACCCCCCGCCCCTACCCCGCCCGTTCCAGGTTTCCCAGGCGGCCCCGGGCCTGCTGGATGAGTGACGCGAACTCGTCATCCGCCTCGGACCATTGCTCAAGCGCGGCGCGGTATTCCGCCTTGGCCGACGCGGGGTTCCCCATCGCCTCGTGGACCTGGCCACGGAGCAGATGTGCCTGCCCGATCAGCAACCAGCGCACATCGAACCCTTCGGTTGAAAGCGATGCGACCTGGAATTCGGCGAGCTCCTTGAGCGCCGCCTCTTCTTCCCCCAGCCGGTGCCACAGCTCGGCCGCGATCATCCTGCGGTAGGCTGACCAGGCCGGCCGCTTGAGATACGAATCGTCCTTTCGCGGGTCGGTGGTGAGAAGCCGGCGGGCCGTGGCGCTGTCGCCCCGGTCCAATGCCGCGAAGGCAAGCAGCTCGGGAGGCGGAGATCCCCCTCCGAGCGCCTCCAGCTCCCGGAGTGACTGTGAACCTCTCGGATCCCCGAGGAAGAGGCCCACGGCGGCAGGCCATCCGAAATGAGCGATCTCGGCGCGCTCCGACTCCGTCGCCGTGCGGGCCCGCTCGGCGACCTGGCGCCAGGTCTCGGCCGTGGGGTCTGAGGGCGCGCCCATGGAAAGCAGGAGATGCCCCCTGTAGAGATGGCCGGCCAAGGTCCGGTTGCCCGCCTTGGAGTTGGCGAGGGCGCCGGGCATCCAGGACGAGGCGATATCGGCCGCCAGGTCCAGATCCCGGCCGGCGAGCCGGGCCCTGCCGGAGTAGGCCAGCAGGTTGGCGCCGTTCAGCACCTCGCCTACCGTTTCGATCGGGAGTTCGCTGCGATCGAAATCATCGGCGTCCACGCTGTCCGTCGCATCCGCCACCAGCCGGGCGGCCTCCCTGAACTGTCCCTGGGCCGCGAGCACCTGCGCCCGGAGGAAGGGAAGGTCGGCCCTGCCGGCGGAGGCGGGGTCGATGGCCATGCGATCCAGTTCCGCCAGTGCCGCAGCGTGGGCCCGTGCCACCGAGAGGGCCCGGATCAGGGCGTTCTGGGCCTGGACGTTCGCGGGCTGGTGCGCCAGCCAGGTGCGTGCGGCGGTGAGCCCTTCGGCGCGGGCGCGAAGTACGGCGCGAGCCAGCTCCACGGTGTCCATCACCGGTGCGCCCGGCCCCCGCCGGAACACGACCGAGTCCCCCACCAGCAGCAGGAAGTCGGGGTCGTCGCGTGACGCGAGCCGGTACATCTGCTCCAGGTGCTCATACGCGAGGAAGTAGCCCGGGTCGAGCGAGATGGCGCGCTTGAACGCCCGGACCGACTCCGTGAGACGCGGCCCCAGGGTGGCCGGATCGGCGTCGTGAAAGGTCACGTCACCCAGTCCGTACCAGGCATCCGCATCGAGCGAGTCATTCGCGAGCAGGAGGCGGTACGCCGCCGCGCCCTGCTGGAAGTCCGCCTGGAGGAACAGGCGATACGCCTCGATCATGGCCCGCTCCCGCTCCGGAAGTCGGCTGGCGAACTGCGTGGCGTGCCGGATGGCGCGGATTCCGATCGAGTCCTGGGCACCGTACAGCCACCCGCGGGTGAGGGCCAGCTTGTAGTGCGCCAGGGCGAAGCTGCTGTCGATGGCCACGGCCTGCGCCAGCAGGCTGTCGGCGGTGGCCAACTGCCAGTCGCTGAGGGCCGTGATACCGCCCAGGTAGTCGCGGTAGGCTTCGAGCGAAACCGTGGTCACGCCCGTGAGGCTGGTGCTCAGGTCGCCGGGAGCTCCAGACAGGTCCAGCAGCCGCGCCGCCAGTGCGTCGAACAGCGGCCGGGCGTCAATTCCGGCCAGCCCGGCCACCTCGACGGCGTCCACCCGGTTGCCGGTCGCGACATCGTAGACTCGCGCCGCGAGGCGGAGGGAGTCGCCGCTCCGGATGAATTCTCCGAGCACCACGGTCCATGCCCCGGCGTCCCGCGCGAGGCGGCGGGCGGCTGCGAGACCGATTGGATCGCCCTGCCGGTGCCCTCGGCGGGTAAGGAGGTCGTGCAGGCGCTCGTGGTCGACGACGAAGAGATCCCGCCATTGGGACAAGGTCAGCGCGAGCATGCTGACACTACCGTCCCGAAGCCACTCGACCGCCGCATCGTCGCGGAGGTTGTCGAACGGCAGGATCAGGAGGGAATGCCTGGGGTCGAGTCCCGCGGGCGGGCCGTCGGGACTGAACCGGATGAAGCCGATACCGAGCACCATCACCAGTGCCGCAGCCGCCAGGATCCATCGGCGCCCGATCCGGCGATCCTCGGCCTTCGGCTTCTGCTCCGACAGCACTGCATGACGGAAGTCGGCGCCCGATTGCCACCGCTCCGCCGGGTCCTTCTGCAGGGCCCGGCCGATGGCGCGGGCGAGGCAGAGAGGGACGTCGGGCCGCAGGCTCTCCACCGGCGTCGGCTGCTCGCCGAGATGCTTGCTGACGAGGGCGGCGGCATTCTTGGCCCGAAACGGCGGGCGACCGGCGAGGAGCTCGTACGCCACCACGCCGAGGGAGTAGAGGTCGCTCCGCGGGTCAACTGCCTCGCCGGCGGCTTGCTCGGGACTCATGTAGGTCGGTGTGCCGACTGCCAGTCCCCGTGCGGTATGGAAGCCCTCGTCCCCGCCGGCCACAATGCGCGCAATGCCGAAATCGGTGATCAGGGCGCGGCCGGAATCCCGGTCGATGAGGATGTTCTCCGGCTTGATGTCGCGGTGGACCAGACCCGCGCCCCCCGCCGCGTGGAGGGCATCCGCCAGTTCGGCGACGATGCGGCGGACATCCGCCGCCGGGAGGCGCTGCTCGCGCTGGAGCCGGTCACGCAGGTTCTCGCCCGCCACGTAGTCCATCACGTAGTAGAAGATGCCGGTGACCTCGCCGGCGGTGTGGATCCCAATGATTCCGGGATGTCGGAGCCTCGCGATCATCCGGGCCTCGGCGAGGAACCTCTCGGTGATGCTGGTGTGGGCCGCCAGCTCGGGATGGACCACCTTGACCGCCACCGGGCGGTCCAGGGTGAGGTCGCGGGCGAGAAACACGATGCCCATGCCACCATGCCCCAGTTCCCGCTCGAGGCGGTACTGGTCCCCGAGGGCCGCCTGGAGGCGGGCCATCAGTTCGGTTGGCGCGATGGTGGTCGCCATTGCCGGTGCTCACATCTCTGGTTGCTTGCTGGGCTCCCCCCGGCTGAGGGGACCCGTCACGGCCTGCCGATGTAAGACGCCTGAAGTACCCCCAAGGTTGCACTTTGCGCCCTCGCACCGTTGACCCGCGGTTGATGGGCCGGACCCATCCTGCCCCCGTCCGATGCAATGGGGGAACCGGTGGGCCAGCAGATTCGGCCGGCGGCTCCAGGGACGCCCTTGGTGGCCGCGGTCCTGCGGCCCGAGGAGCGTCCCCGGGTCGAGGCGGCGGGGAGCGGGTGGTTTGCGGTGGTCCACGGCGACTCCATTCCCGATGCCATCCGGGTGGTCCGTGAACGATCGGTAGATGCGGTGCTGGTTTCGGTTCATGGCTGTGGCGGCGGGGAATCGCCCGGCCTGGATCAGCTGGTCCGGGCCTTCCCGGGGATCCCGACGGTGGCCCTGGTGTCGCGCCACGAGCCGCACGACAGCGAGGCGTTGCTGCACTTTGGGGCCAGCGGCGTCCGGCAAGTGGTGGATGTCACCGCTCCCGACGGCTGGCAGCGTCTCAGGCAGGTGCTGGGCCAGCCCACCTCGCGCGACGCCGCCCGGATTCAGGGCCCGGTGCTGGAGGCGTTGGGGGAGATTCCCGCGGATGCGAGGCTGTTCTTCGAGGTGATGATCCGTTTCGCCGAGGATGTCGCCACAGCGCGAGACTTGAGTCAGCGCCTGGGTCTCTGTCCCACCACCCTCACGTCGCGCTTCGGCCGGGTCGGTTTGCCGTCGCCCAAGAGCTACCTGGCCGCCACCCGCCTGCTCTACGCGGTGCTGCTGTTCGAGCGGCCCGGTTTCACGGTGGCCGACGTGGCCTATCGCCTCGACTATTCCTCGCCGCAGAGTTTCGGCCGGCACGTGCGCTCGCTGCTCGGCATCACCGGCACCGAGCTTCGGCGGCGGGTCACCTTCACCCTGGCATTGGAACGGTATGTCGCGTCGTTGATCCGGCCGTACCGCGATATTTGGTCGACCTTCCACCCCCTGGGCCAGGGGGGCCGGGTCAGGAGCTGAGGCCGAGGCGGGTGGCGGTGGTGAGGGCGGAGACGCCGAGGCCGGCCTTTTCGATCACATCCCGGCCCCCTTCCTCGCGATCCACCACCGCGAGGACACCGAGGACTGTGCCACCCCCGGCGCGAACGGCGTCCACTGCCTTGAGGGCGGAAGCGCCCGTGGTGATGACATCCTCGACCACGACGACGGCGTCACCGGGGGAGAAGTTGCCCTCAATCTGCCGGCCGGTGCCGTGGGCCTTCGCTTCCTTGCGTACGCTGAAGGCATCCACGACCGGGCCGCTCGAGGCGCTAGCTGCCGCGATGGCGCAGGCCACGGGGTCGGCGCCCATGGTGAGCCCCCCGACGCTCCGCGGCGTCCACTGTCGTGCCCGGATGGCCTGAAGGCCAAGCCGGCCGATCAGGGCCAGCCCCTCGGCCGACAGCGTGGTGAGCCGGCAGTCGATGTAGAAGGTGGAAGTACGTCCCGAGGCCAGCACGAAGTGACCCCGCTTGACCGACCGTGCGAGCAGCAGGCGATCGAGCGCCTCGCTGTCGGCGGGGGTCATCGCCCGAAGATCGAGCGGAGAAACCCCGGCTTGCCGCCGTCCCCAGATCCCCGGAGCGCGGGGCAGACACGGGCGGTGAATTCGTCCATGGTCTTGTAGCGCTTCGACAGGTCGCGCTCGAGGCCGGTCATGACCGCCTGCTCGATCGCCTCGGGGAAGGTGACACCCTTCACCGCCTGGTTGAGCGGGACGGGGGCCTGGCTGAGGAGCTGCTGGAACAGCTCGCGGGGCGAGCGGCCGGTGTAGGGAAGCGAGTTGGTCAGCAGGTAGTAGGTGATCGTGGCCATGCTGTAGACGTCGGCCTGCTCGCTCACCAGCTCCCCGGAGAGCGCCTCCGGCGACACGTACTGCAGCGTCCCCACGAAGAACCCGGCGCGGGTCAGCCGCTCCTCCGGCTTGAGGTCGGCGTCGCGGGCGATCCCGAAGTCCAGCAGCTTGGCGTGCTGGGTCGCCGGGTTGAACATCATGTTGGCTGGCTTGAGGTCGCGATGGATGATGCCCTTGGCGTGCGCCGCGGAAAGCGCGGCCCCGATCTGCTCGACGATCGTCGCGACCAGCGGCGGCGCCAGCGGCCCGGCCTTGATGGCGAACTTCTCCAGGACCTCGCCATCCACCCACTCGAGCGCGAGATAGTAGAGCGTGTCGGTCTGCCCGAAGTCGTAGGTCTGCACGATGTTCGGGTGGGCGACGCGGGTGCCGTACTCGGCCTCGCGCAGGAACCGCTTGACCGCGACCGGATCCTGAGCCAGCCGCATGCGGAGTACTTTGACAGCCGCGATTCCGTGTTTCGGGTGCTCGGCCTTATAGACCGTGGCGGTGCCGCCCTCTCCCACATGCTGGAGGAGGTGGTAGCCCGCGATGGTCTGCCCGATCAGTTCGTCTTTAGGCATAGGAGTCGGGACAAACTACCCCTCGAACTGACCCCTAGCAAGCAGCCTTGCTTGACGGTCGTCCCTCCGGCCCGGTAAGCTACCCGCCAGATGCCACGGTCCCTCCTGAGGCTGCCCGGTCTCCTGCCCCTGTTGCTCTTCGCATGCGGCCCGTGGGGCCGGGTCGGCGAGGAGCCTGCGCCCTCCCGCTCCGGCGGAGTCACTCAGGTGCTCGATCCAGGGAGCACCTATCGGCGACTCGGGCGCCTGGTCGGGAGCGCCGAGCTGCCGTTTGTCGGCGACATCGCGTTCTACCGGTCGGGGGGAGACTCCGCCGTCGCCCTCCTCTCCGTCTCGCTCCAGACGCGGCACTTCGCGTTCCAGAAGGACGGGGAGTTCTTCGTGGCCCGATACCGGGCCATCTGGAACGCCACGCCGGCGGCCGGGGGACCCCCGCGCTCCTCCTCGCAGGAGCAGGTGGTCCGGGTCAACAGCTTTGCCGAGACCCAGCGCAGCGACGAAAGCGTGCTGTACCAGGATGGCCTCGTGCTGAGCCCCGGCGAGTGGAAGGTCTCGCTCCAGATCGCCGATGAACTGAGAGGCCGGAAGGGCGGTGCCCAGGCGCAGGTACGAGTGCCGGCCTTCGTGGACGGGAGCGTCTCGGCGCCGCGGCTGGTGTACCAGGCGCGCGGGCGAGGGGCCCGGAGCGAGGCGCTGGGGGTGGTCGTGAACCCGCGCGGTTCGATCCCGTACGGCTCTGACAGCCTGACCCTGTACCTGGAAGGGTACGCGATGCCGGGGCCGACGACGGTACCGCTCGTCCTGGTCGGTCCCGATGGCGAGGTGGTTGGTCAGGACTCGATCAGGTTCGAGGGGAACCGTGACGTCGAGAGCCTGGCGATTCGCCTGCGTGCCGACAGCCTCCCGCTCGGCGAGCTGCGCGTTGCCGTGGGGCGGCAGCCGGCCGACAGCCTCCGGGCCGTGGTCTCCTTCTCGGCCGGATGGGTGGTCACCAACTACGAGGACATGGTGAGTCTGCTCCGCTACTATCAGCCGTCACCCGCGCTGGACTCGCTTCGAAAGGCGCCACAGGAGGAACGCAGCCGCCGATGGCAGGCGTTCTGGCGCGCGACCGACCCCAACCCGGGCACCTCGGCGCACGAGGGGCTGGAGCAGTACTTCACCCGGGTGACGGTGGCCAACCTGCGGTTCCGCGACGAGAGCGTCGAGGGATGGCGAACCGACCGCGGCGAGGTCCTTATCCGCCTCGGTGAACCCGACGAGATCTTCGACGCCAGCCCGCAGAGTGAGGGACGGGTCATCCGCTGGAACTACATCCAGCTGAGGCTGACGATCTACTTTCACGACCCCACCGGCTTCGGCCGCTTCGACCTGACGCCATCCTCCCGGTCCGAGCTGGAGCAGGTCATCGCGCGGCTGAGCCGCCAGACCGGCTTCTAACCCATCGCCGCCTCGGGCGGGGGCGAGGCGCCACCGCGGCTCGTCCGTTCCGCCACGAAGGACTGCGCCTGAGCCATGCCGAATCACGACCCGCCCCGCCTGTTCCTGATCGATGGATACGCGGTGATCTATCGCGCCTTCTTCGCGCTGATCACCCGGCCACTCAGGACGTCGAAGGGAGAGAACACGTCGGCCGCCTGGGGGGTGGTGAATTTCCTGCTCCGGCTGAGGGAGAAGTACCGTCCCGACTACCTCGCCTGGGTGCACGACGCCGGCGACTCCTTCCGCACACAACTCTACCCGGAGTACAAGTCCACCCGCGAGAAGCTGGACGAGGAGCTCCAGGCCGAGTTCGACCGGTCGGTCGAGCGGATCGAGGAGCTGCTGTCGGCGTTTCGCGTGCCGGTGGTCTCGGTCGAGGGCTACGAGGCCGACGATGTCATCGGCACCCTCGCCCGCCTCGGCGTGGAGCGGGGCTGGCAGGTGGTGGTGGTGTCGGGTGACAAGGACTTCTACCAGCTGATCGCACCGCGCGTCGCACTGCTCAATCCGGGACGCGGCGGCCCCGGAGCGGTGGACGAGCTCTGGGTGGACGAGTCGAACGCCACCGAGCGCCTCGGAGTGCCGCCGTCGCAGGTGGTGGACTACCTCGCTCTGGTGGGGGACAGCTCCGATAACGTGCCCGGGGTGAGGGGGATCGGGCCCAAGGGGGCGGTCGAGTTGCTGGCGGAGTTCGGGTCGCTCGAGGCGCTGCTGGCACGCCATGAGGAGGTGAAGGCCAAGCGGGCGCGCGAGGCGCTGGCGGTGAGCGCGGATGACGCGCGACTCTCCCGTCGGCTGGTCACCATCATGCGGGACGTGCCGGTCGCACTGGACGAGCGGACGCTCTCCCAACACCCGGCGGACATCCCGACCCTGCTTCGGCTGTGCAGCGAGCTCGAGTTCTACAGCCTCGCCCGGAGGCTCGAGGCGGGGTCGGCTGAAATCGTGCCCGACGCCCCATCGCCGCCGCCGGCTGCGGCGATGACCGTGCCCGTCGTCACCGATCCCGCCGCCCTCCCGGCAATGCTCGAGCGGCTCCGGCGCGCCCCACTGGTGGCGCTCGACACCGAGACCTCTTCGCTTGAGCCGCATGAGGCCGAGCTGATCGGTCTCTCGCTCGCGGCCTCGCCGGAGGAGGTGTGGTATCTCTCCTTCGGGCACCGGCCCGCGGGAGGCGAGCTCGCTGCACCGGCGCCGGTCGTGAACCTCCCGCCGCTCGGCGACCCGGCGTGTGCCGACCTCCTCGCGTTGCTGCAGGATCCCGGCGTGCCCAAGGCGGGACACAACCTGAAATACGACTGGCAGGTGCTGCGCCGGGCGGGAGCGGAACTGGCCGGCGCACGGTACGACTCCATGCTGGCGAGCTTCGTGCTCGATCCCGGGCGTCGGTCTCACGCCATCGACACCCTGAGCCTCGAGCACCTCGGCCGCGCCATGCGCCAGTACAGCGACCTGGCCGGCAAGGGAAAGTCGCAGATTCCCTTCGCCGAGGTGTCCCAGGTGGAGGCGGCCGCCTACTGTGGCGCGGACAGCGCGACGGTGCTGGCGCTCCATGATTACTTCGCCCCGTCGCTCAGCGAGATGAAGCTGGAGCGCCTGCTCGACACGATCGAGATGCCGCTGGTCGAGGTGCTGGTCGACATGGAGTGGGATGGCATCGCGATCGACCGCGAACGGTTCCAGCGGCTGGCGGGGGAACTGACCCGGGATATGTCTGAGCTCGAGGCGAAGATCGCCCAGGCGGCGGGTACCTCGGTCAACCTCAACTCGCCCCGGCAGCTCGCCACGTTGCTCTACGACAAGCTCCAACTGCCGATTCTGAAGAAGACCAAGACCGGCCCCTCGACCGACGCCGACGTCCTCGACCAGCTGGCCGCGATGGGGCACGAGATCCCGGCACTGCTGCTCGAATACCGCGAGGTGCAGAAGCTGAAGTCCACCTACGTGGATGTCCTTCCCGCCAGGGTGAATGCCGCCACCGGACGGATCCACACCAGCTTCAACCAGACCGGCGCGGCCACCGGCCGCCTCAGCTCCTCCGACCCGAACCTGCAGAACATCCCGGTTCGGAGCCCGCGGGGAGAGGAAATCCGCGCCGCGTTCGTCCCCGCCGCGGGCTGCCGCTTCGTGGTGGCCGACTATTCGCAGATCGAGCTTCGGCTGATGGCGCACCTGTCGAAAGACCCGGCATTCGTCGCGGCGTTCCGGGCCGGAGGCGACATCCACCGGCAGACCGCCTCGGTGATCTTCGGGACGCCGGTGGACCAGGTGACGAGCGAGATGCGCTCGCGGGCCAAGACCATCAACTTCGGCACCATCTACGGCCAGGGCGCCTTCGCGCTGGCGCGCCAGCTCGGCATCACGCAGGAGCAGGCGAAGAACTTCATCACCCAGTACTTCGAGCGGTTCGCCGGAGTCCGCGCCTATCTGGACCAGCAGGTCAAGCTGGCGCGGGAGCAGGGCTACGTGGAGACTCTGTTCGGCCGGCGCCGCTATATCCCGGAGATCAACGACAAGAACTTCAACCTTCGCGCCTTCGCCGAGCGGACGGCCCAGAACACGCCACTGCAGGGGTCGGCCGCGGACCTGATCAAGCTGGCGATGGTGGACATCCACCGCACGCTGAAGGCGGAACGCCTGGATTCGCGGCTGCTGCTGCAGGTGCACGACGAGCTGGTGCTGGAGGCACCCGAGGCCGAAGTGGACCGTGTCGTGTCTCTGGTGCGGGAGCACATGGAGGGGGCGGCGAAGCTCGAGGTGCCGCTGGTGGTGGATGTCGGGGTGGGGTCGAACTGGCTGGAAGCGAAACAGTGAAGCCCGGCGGCGGCCCATCGGGCCGCCGCCGGTGCGCAGGCGCTACTTCACGGTGTATCCTCTTCCCTCCATGCAGGCTCCTGCCGCCTTCTTGAACGTGTCGGTCATCTGCTGGTTGGCCTGGGTGGCCTGCTGGGCGCCAGCCTGGGCCGCCTGCTGTTCGGCGCCCTTCTTGGCCCGCCGCCCACCCACACCGCCAGCAACCGCTCCGATCGCAGCTCCCTTCCCCGCGTCACCGGCGATGGCGCCGATTGCCGCCCCGACGGCGGCTCCCTTTGCCGCACCGGCGACGGCTGCACCCTGAGTCGCCTCGGCAGTCTGCTGCTGGGCTGCCTTGGCGGCGGAGTCGGTGTTCACGGTTCCGCTTCCCATGGTAATGCCAGTCTGTGCCTCGGCCCACCCGTAGCAGGCGTCCTCGTCAAGCTTCTGCTGCTCGGGCGTCTGCCCCTTTGCCGGGTAGATGAACAGCCCGATCTGGGCGAAGGTAGGCTTGGCCGCGGGTGGCGGGGCCGTTGGCGTGGCGACCTGCGCCGACAGCTGGCCGGCGGTGAGGGCCATCATGAGTGTTGCGATGTTCCGCATGATTCGATTCTCCTCTGGGCGGTGTGCCGCTCTACTTGGCGATGGACTGGTGGAAGTGCACGGCGCGCCACTCCCCGTTCCGGCGGACGAAGATGATGGTGGACCCGAGACCCACCGGCTGCGAGGTGAATCCGGCCTTGTCGGTGAAGGTCCCCTCGGTGATGGCAGTGACGACGGCCACATCGGGCGAAAGCACCCGGATCCGCTTGGTGATGATCTCGGAACTCTGCTTCTGGAGCATCGAATAGGTATCCCGGAACCGATTGAGGATCTCGTCGTAACCCACCAGCATGAGGTCTCCGGTGACGAAGGTGAAGTCCTGGTCCTTCGTCGTTACCGAGAGGGCCTGTTCGGCATTCACCGCCATGGCGCCGGCCATGGCGACATTGAGGATCGAATCGATGGCAGCGACGATCGCCGGATCCTCGGGGTTCACCACCGCCGGTTTGGGCTGGCAGCCGACCGCGGTGAAGGCGAGAGCAACGGCTGCCAAACGGCCTAGCGCTGAATGGAACGGCATGTCTTTCTCCTGTGGAAACCAGTTACATGTCTCTCAGATTGCGGTAACACTGTTCCGGCCCGTCAGAAATGGAACGCAAGACCCAGCTCCGGCCCGAAGGTGCTCATGTCGTAGCGGAAGTAGTCGTTCCCCGAGCCGGTGTCGTAGTCCATGTTCCTGTAGCG
>JAOUIC010000411.1 GCA_029884275.1 Gemmatimonadota bacterium
CACATCCACGCTCCCGACGGACCGGAGCGAGACCTTCACGCGCCCCGCGGCGATCTCGCGGAAGAGCAGCGCCATCCGGACCCCGCTGATGCTGCGCGGCACCTCCACGATCCCGTCGAGATCATCGGCGGTCGCCTCGAACCGTTCCAGCGCACCGGGCGGCACCGTCACCCAGGCGAGGCCGTGGTCCGGTTCCACCACCAGCGTCTGGAGCGTCTCGGCCAGCAGGCGGGCCCGCCCCTCGGGTGCGTTGGCATAGACATCCAGATAGATCTGCTCCGGGTCGAGGCCGACTTCGAGCAGCGACGCGGCGGTCCTGAGCACCGCCGGGCGGGTGTTGCTGAAGCGGAAGCCGCCGGTGTCGGTGAGGATCGCCACATACAGCGCGCGGGCGGCCGCGGCGGACAACTCCCACCCGTTGGCCTTCGCCAGCTGAAAGATCAGCTCTCCGGTCGCGGACGCGTCGGGGTCGACGTAGCGCGGGCCGTCGGGAAGATGACCCTGGCTCACGTGATGATCCACGCAGGCCACCGGGACGCCGCGCTCGCCCACCGTCTGGCTGAGCATGCCCAGGCGCCCGACGTCGGAAATGTCCAGCACCAGGATCCGGTCGGCGCGCCTGAGCTCCTTCACTGCCTCGCCGCTCCTGTCCACCCCCGGGAGATCGCGAAAGAGAAAATGGTACCGGTCGGGGGTCGGCGATGGGTTGGTGATCGCGACGTTGATGCCGCGGGCCCGGAGCAGGTGGGCCAGCCCGACTTCACTCCCCAGCCCGTCGCCATCGGGGTTCACATGGGTAGTCAGGCAGAGGTGGCCGCCCGGCTCGAAGAATCGGGCAAAATCGCGCGCGTCCGCGATCCGGGCGGGAGTCATTTCCGTCATGGGAGGGAGAAGGTAAGCGGGCTGCCGTCGGAACGGGAGAACTGAGGGGCGCGGCGGCCGCTGGCCGTCGCGCCCCCCGGGGAACCGGCGCCCCGATCCGCTGCCGTCTCAGGTCGTGTTCAGCTTGCTGTGGCGCTTGCCGTAGAAGAAGAAGATCGCCATTCCCAGCGCCATCCAGATCATCAGCCGGAGCCAGGTATCCTGGGGCAGGCCGTACATCATGTAGCCGCAGATCAGGATTCCCATGATCGGGACGAACGGCACCCAGGGGGTCCGGAACGGCCGCACCAGGTCGGGCTGGGTCCGGCGAAGCACCAGGATGCCGGCGCAGACGATGACGAACGCGAACAGGGTGCCGATCGACACCAGCTCGCCCAGGAGCCCGATGGGGAAGATCCCCGCGATCAGCATGGCGACGATGCCAGTCACGATGGTCGAGACGTAGGGGGTCCGGAAGGTGGGGTGCACCTTGCCGAACACCGGCGGCAGCAGGCCGTCGCGCGACATGCTGTAGAAGATGCGGGGCTGGCCCATGAGCATCACCAGCACCACCGAGGCCAGGCCCGCGATCGCGCCAAGGTTGACCAGGTAGCCGAGCCACTTGAGCGCCGGGCCCGCCTTCTCGATCGCCACGAACACCGGGTGCGGAACGTTCAGCTCGCTGTAGTGCGCCACGCCGGTCATGACCAGGGCCATGAGGATGTACAGCACGGTACAGACCGCGAGCGAGCCGAGGATGCCGATGGGGAGGTCTCGTTGCGGGTTCTTGGCCTCCTGCGCCGCGGTGGAGACCGCGTCGAACCCGATGTAGGCGAAGAAGATCACGCCCGCGCCGCGCACGATGCCGCTCCACCCGAAGGAGCCGAACGATCCGGTGTTCTCCGGGATGAACGGCGTCCAGTTGGCGGTGTTGACGTACTGGAAGCCGAAGAAGATGACCAGCAGGACGATGGCGACCTTCACGTAGACGATGATGTTGTTGAACCGGGCCGACTCCTTGATCCCGATCACCAGCAGGACGGTGAGCAGGGCGATGAGTCCCATCGCCGGCACGTTCAGAATGCCGTGAACGATGTTGTAGCCGCCCGCGGCGCAGTCGGCGACGGGAACCGCCGTGCGGCTGACCGCGTCCACCGCGACGCCACCGGTCGCCGGATCCACGCAGATCTGGGACGGCACCAGGGTGTGGGTCCCCTGGACCGAGAAGGGCGCACCGGTGAGCGCCGGCGGAAGGGTCACGCCGACCTCGGCCATGAAGGCGGTGAAGTAGCCCGACCAGCCGACCGCGACGGTGGAGGCGGCGAAGAGATACTCGAGGATCAGGTCCCAGCCGATGATCCAGGCCGCGAACTCGCCGAGCGTGGCGTAGCCGTAGGTGTACGCGCTCCCGGCGATCGGAATCATGGAGGCGAACTCAGCGTAGCACAGCCCGGCGAAGAGGCATCCCAGCCCGGCGAGCACGAAGGAGAGCACGATCGCGGGGCCGGCGTACTGGGCGGCGGCGGTGCCGGTGAGCACGAAGATCCCGGCGCCGATGATGGCACCGATCCCCAGCAGCACCAGGTTCGTGGCCGTGAGCGCCCGCTTGAGGCCGTGCTCACCGTCGTCGGACATGAGGTCAGCCAGCGGCTTGCGGCGGAAAAGCGACATGAAGGACTCCCCTGGAAGTGTAGGAAAACCTCGGCCCCGCGGCGGGCTCAGACGCTGTAGTTCGGCGCCTCGCGGGTGATCGTCACGTCGTGCGGATGGGACTCGCGGAGCCCCGCGGCGGTGATCTGCACCATGTCCGCGTCGGTCCGCAGCTCGTCGATGGTCGCGACCCCGCAATAGCCCATGCCGCTGCGCAGGCCCCCGACCATCTGGTAGAGCACGTCGCCCACCGGCCCCCGGTAGGGAACCCGCCCTTCGATCCCCTCGGGCACCATCTTGGCGGCGGCCAGTTCACCTTCCTG
>JAOUIC010000413.1 GCA_029884275.1 Gemmatimonadota bacterium
GTGGGAGAAGGGCGTCCTGCTCCGGCTGGGCCGCTACCGCGGCCTCCGGGGCCCCGGCTACTTCGCCATCGTGCCGATCATCGACCGGGTAGCCTACACCATCGACCAGCGGATCCGCACCGCGGCCTTCGGGGCCGAGTCGTGCCTCACCCGCGACACCGTCCCGGTGAACGTCGATGCCATCGCCTTCTGGATCGTGCGCGACGCCGAGCGCGCCGCGCTCGAGGTGCAGGACTACGGCGAGGCCGTCATCCTCTCGGCCCAGACCGCGCTGCGGGACGCCATCGGCAAGCACGATCTCGCCGAGCTGATCCAGTCGCGGGTGGAACTGGGCCACGGCCTCCGGGTGGCGCTGGAGCAGAAGATGCGCAACTGGGGCATCGAGGTGCAGTCGGTGGAGATCCGCGACGTGATCATCCCTGCCGCCCTCGAGGACGCCATGTCCCGCCAGGCGCAGGCCGAGCGGGAGCGTCAGGCCCGCATCATCCTGGGCACCGCCGAGACCGAGATCGCCCACAAGTTCGTGGAGGCCGCCGACGCCTACCGCGACCACCCCGCGGCGATGAACCTCCGGGCCATGAACATGCTGTACGAGAGCATCGTCAAGCGCGGCTCCCTCATGGTGGTGCCGTCGGGCCTGGCCGACTCCCTCAACGTCCCCTCGCTCATGGGCGCGATGGGGCGGAGCGGCCTGATGCCGGAGGGCGGTGAAGGGTCGCCGGGGGGAGCGGCCCGCCCATGAAGGCCGGAGAGTGGAGGAGATGCAAAGCATGAGCCCCGACCGGACGCCCGGCGCGCCTGAGCGCGCCGACGACGGCACCCTGCTGCAGAAGCGGGTCGATCGGCGCGACGCGCTGGGCCTCCTGCTCGGCGGCGTCGCCGCCGGCGCAGCCGCGGTCCAGGCGTGCGCCCCGCTCAGCGCCACTTCCCCCGAAGAGCGCGAGCTGAAGATTCTCGAATGGGAGCAGTTCTTCCAGAAGCACTATCGCCGGATGACCCCGGAGGAGCGTGCCGAGGCGGTCGCACGGCTCGAGCGGCTCGCCAAGCTCCACCATGACGAGGAAGTCACCATCCACACCACGGCTGCCCAGCCGGGCGTCCTCTTCGGTTACGCCTTCAACATTTCGAAGTGCAAGGGGTATCGCCGTTGCGTCGAGGCCTGCATCAACGAGAACAACCTCGACCGCCACGCCGACACGCAGTACATCCGGATCTTCGAGAAGGGCACCACCGTTGCCGACCTGAACGACGCCGACGCCACCTACCAGCATGAGGTGCCGGTGGAGGGCGAGTTCTACCTCGGCACCCAGTGCTTCCAGTGCGCCAACCCGCCTTGCGTCCCGGTCTGCCCTGTTGGGGCGACCTGGCAGGAGCCCGACGGGATTGTGGTGATCGACTACAACTGGTGCGTTGGCTGCCGCGCCTGCATGGCGGCATGCCCCTACTGGGCCCGGCGATTCAACTGGGACATGCCGGAGGTGCCCCCAGAGGAAGTGAACCCCAACCAGCACTACCTGGGGAACCGTGCCCGCAAGCAGGGCTGTGTCGAAAAGTGCACGTTCTGCATCCATCGGACCCGCGAGGGCCGCCTGCCGGCATGTGCCGAGGCCTGCCCGACCGGGGCCCGAGTCTTCGGCAACCTGCTGGATCCCGACTCGGAGATCCGCTGGATCCTGGCGAACAAGCCGGTCTTCCGCCTGAAGGAGGAACTCGGGACGGAGCCTCGCTTCTGGTACTACATCGACTGAGGCGACCATGCATCACCTCCGAGCCTTCCTGCTGAGCTCCCTGGAGTCAGCCACCACCGGCGGCGGGCGCTACCACCTCTGGATGGGAAGCCTGACCGCCATCATGCTCGTCGGCGGGTACGGCTACTTCGTGCAGATCAGTCACGGGCTCAGCGCCACGGGGATGAACGACCATGTAAGTTGGGGGTTGTACATCTCCAACATGGCCTTCCTCGTCGGCCTGGCCGCGGCGGCAGTCATCCTGGTGATGCCGGCCTACGTCCTGAAGGACGTCGACTTCAGTAAAGCGGTCCTCATCGCGGAGGGGGTGGCGGTGGCCGCCCTGGTGATGTGCCTCTGCTTTGTCACGGCCAACAGCCCGGGGCTCCCCTTCAAGTGGTGGCGGCTCACGCCGGTGATCGGGTTGCTCAACTGGCCCGACTCGATGCTGGCCTGGGACGTGATCGCGCTGAACGGGTACCTGGTGCTCAACCTCCTCATCCCGTTCTACATCCTCTATAGCCACTTCGTCGGGCGCGAGCCTTCGAAGAGGAAGTACGTACCCTTCATCTACCTGTCTGTCGGGTGGGCGGTGAGCATCCACCTCATCACCGCGTTTCTGTTCGCGGCCCCGCCGTCCCGCCCGCTGTGGAACTCGCCCCTGCTGGGTCCCCGCTTCCTCGCCTCGGCCTTCACCGCCGGGCCCGCGTTCATGATCCTGCTGCTCGGGTTCATCCGGGCGAACACCAAGTACCCCATCGGAGATGAGGCCATCTCCAAGCTGGCCACGGTGACCGCCGTGGCCGCGCAGGTGAACCTCGTGATGCTGTTCTCGGACCTGGTCTTCGAGTTCCGGTTCCCCACGCATCACAACCTCAGCGCGAAGTACCTCTTCTTCGGGCTCGGCGAGCACGATGCGCTGGTCCCATGGATCAGGACGGCCGTCGTGTTCAACGTCCTGTCCACCGTCGTCCTGATGATCCATCCCCTGCGGCGGAATCCCCGCTGGCTGATGCCGGCCTGCGCCACGCTGTTCGTGGGCATCTGGATCGAGAAGGGCATCGGACTGGTGATCCCGGGATTCATCCCCTCGCCGCTGGGCGAGA
>JAOUIC010000412.1 GCA_029884275.1 Gemmatimonadota bacterium
GGGAGTGAATGGGGCTATTTTCCCAGACCGGACAAACACCGAGACCACCCATCGTGACCGCTCACTCGACCCGCTGCACCGCTCTCCTGGGAGTCTTGCTGCTTCCCGGCACCTTGCCGGCGCAGGCAACCGACCCGGGCTACCGCCTGGCTGTGGTCAGCGAATCCGGCGACCGGGTGACCTGGCTCCGCCCCGGGGCAGGGACCCTGGCGGTCGAGAAGGTGGTTCCCGTCGGCCTCATGCCGACCGACGTGGATGGTCCGCACCATATCGCCATTGCGCCCGACGGGCGGTCCTATTTCGTGTCGATCGCGCACGGCCAGCCCTTCGGGACGCTGTGGCGCATCGCGATTGAGGGCGACACGCTGATCGGCCGGGCGCCGCTGGAGATGTTCCCGACGACCATCTCGCTGACTCCCGATGGCGAGCTGGCCTTCGTGGCCAACTCGGATTTCCACGGCGACCATCCGCGCGAGAACGTGGTCACCGTGGTGCACGTGCCGAGCATGAACACCATCACCCACATCCCGGCCTGCGACATGCCGCACGGCGTCCGGGCCAATCACGCCGGCACCGTCGCCTACGTCACCTGCATGCACAGCGACGAACTGCTCGAGATCGACGCCGGTTCGCTGCAGGTCGTCCGGCGGCACCCTGCGCGGCTTGCCGCCGCCGCCGGGGAACATGCCGACCATGCGTCGGCGCCCTCGGGCGCCCACGACGGCTGCCAGCCGACGTTCGTGTCGGTCTCGGCCGACGACAGGAGCCTGTACGTGGCGTGCAATCACGGCAACACGCTCCAGGTGTGGGATGCGGCGTCGTTCACTCCGGTCAAGGAGATCGCGGCAGGCACCGGGGCGTACAACGTGGAGCCGTCGCCCGACGGGAAGTGGGTGATCGTCACCAACAAGAAGGCCCAGAGCATCAGCCTGTTCGACGCGAAGTCGCTGGCCGAGGTGGAGCGGATCCCGACGACCAAGAAGATCGTGCACGGCGTGACCTGGTCCCCCGACAGCCGCTACGCCTTCATCACGCAGGAATCGATCGGCGCCGACCCCGGCGCGGTGGACATGCTCGACCTGACCACGCGCAAGGTCGTCGCGTCGGTCCCGGTTCCGGCCCAGCCCACCGGCATCGCGGTGTGGACCGCACCCCGTCACTAGACCACCTGGACTCCTTTCCCATGACTCACGAAACCACCACCCCACTCGCGCCGGCCGAAGTCCTCTCCCGGGCCAAGCGGTTCTTTCAGGACCGGGTGCCGCACAACGCCGCTTTCCCCGAGAAGGAAGGCCCCAACTGGCTGGTGCTGCGCGGGCAGGGAGGCGAGGAGATCGCGCTGGCCACCATCACCGGCCCGGCCGGGACGAAGGTGCGCGGCTCGACGCTCTTCTTCGACCAGGCGGTGGCGCGGTTCTTCTCGACCCTGCCGCCGGCGGGAGGCGCCGCATGAGCACCGTGCCGGTTCGGGTGATGGTCGAGGAAGCGTGGGACCAGGTCACCCTCGACTTGCCGCTCACCACGCCGGTGGCCGAGGCCAAGGCGCGCGCCCTGACCCTCACCCACGTCACCGGCGACCCGGATGAGTACCAGGTCAAGTTCCGCGGCGCCGAGCTGTTCGATGAGAGTCAATCGCTGGGCGACGCCGGCCTGGTCGCCAACGCGACGATGATCGTGCTGCCGCGGCGTCGTCGTCACCTCCGCTAGCGGGCCCGGCAGCGCGTGCGGGGCCGCAGCATCACGATCGTCGCGATCGGCGCCCTGGCGCTGGACGGCATCCTCCTGCTGCTCGCGGGGCTCCAGACTCATCGGACATCCCTCGTCGTGATTGGCGGCGGCTGCCTGGTGGCCGGGGTTCTCGTGTGGCTCTACTGGCGGCGGCATCGCCGCCTGATCCAGGAACTGAAGCAGGAGAGGGCCGCGCTGGGCCGCGAGGCGGAGGAGCTCCGGCGGATGCTCCACGGGGAGTCCTCCTGAGATGGCCGCACGCGTCCCCGTCTTCACCCACCCCGATTGTGTCCGGCACGATCCCGGGCCGGGGCACCCCGAGACGCCGGCCCGGCTCCAGGCAGTGCTGGCCCGCCTGGCAGGGGAGCCGGGCGCCGACCTGCGGCAGGCGGTTCCAGTGGCTCGGGAGGAGCTCCTCGTGGTGCACCCCGAGCAGCATCTCCAGTTGCTCGAGATGATCAGCGAGCAGGGTGGCGGGGCGGTCTCACTCGACACCGCCGCGAGCAGGGAGAGCTGGGCGGCCGTCCTCGCGGCGACAGGGTCGGTGCAGCAGGCGCTGGGGTACGCACTGGAGACCGGCAATCACGCCTTCGCCGCGGTGCGCCCTCCGGGGCACCACGCGCTGGCGAACCGCGCGATGGGATTCTGCCTCACCAACAACGTGATCCTGGCGGCGCGCATGGCTCTCGCCCAGGGACGCGAGCGGGTCCTGATCGTGGATTGGGACGTGCACCACGGTAACGGCACCCAGGCGCTGATGGAGCACGACGCGAGCGTCCGGTTCGTCTCGCTGCACCAGCATCCCTGGTATCCCGGCACCGGCATGGCCCACGAACGGGGTGTCGGCAACGTCTTCAACGTGCCGCGCGGGCCCGGAGCGCCGGCCAGCCTCTACGTGGAAGACCTCTGGGCCGCGATTCACACCGCGACCGAGGGGTGGTCCCCCGACGTGGTGCTGATCTCTGCCGGCTACGACGCCATGCTGGGCGACCCGCTCGGCGGCTTCACGCTCGAGGCTGACGACTACGCCCGGCTGACCCTGCGCCTCAGGGAGCGGCTGCCCTCGACGCCGATGGTGGCGGTCCTCGAAGGGGGCTACGTTCCG
>JAOUIC010000019.1 GCA_029884275.1 Gemmatimonadota bacterium
CGGGAGACGTCCGGGCCGGTGGCGGCGCCCCGTTCTCCCGCGATCTTGTCGATCTCGTCGATGAACAGGATGCCGTGGTTCTCGACCCGGTCGAGCGCCTCGTTCACCACGTCGTCCATGTCCACCAGCTTGCGGAGTTCCTCATCCAGCAGTACCCGACGGGCGTCGGGAATCCGCACCGTGCGCCGCTTCTTCCGCCGCGGCATCATCTCCTGGAGCATTTCGATGAAGTTGACCTGCTCGCCTTCGATGCCCTGAGGGGGCTGCATGAGTTCGAGCATCGGGTATCCCTGGGGGCTCACCTCGATCTCCACCTCGCGGTCATCCAGCTTCCCCTCCTTCAGCATCTGGCGGAGCTTCTCCCGCGACTGGGAGCGGCGCTGCTCGTCCGCCGAGGCCTCCTCCTGCCTGGCCTGTCCCTCCGGCCCGACGATGAAGACCGGCGGACGCCCCCCTCCTTCGGCACGCGGCGGCGGGGGCGCGGGTGGCAGCAGGATGTCGAGCAGCCGCTCCTCGACCCGTTCCTCGGCCTGGGGATAGAGATCGTCCTCCCGTTCGGTCCGGACCATGCTGATCGCAGCGTCCACCAGATCCCGGACCATCGACTCGGCGTCGCGCCCGACGTAGCCGACCTCGGTGAACTTCGACGCCTCCACCTTGACGAACGGCGCGCCGGCCAGCCGGGCCAGCCGGCGGGCGATCTCGGTCTTGCCCACGCCGGTCGGGCCGATGAGGATGATGTTGTACGGCAGGATCTCGTCCCGGATGGTGTCCGGCGCCTGGGACCGGCGCCAGCGGTTCCGGATGGCGATGGCCACCGCGCGCTTGGCGGCGTCCTGGCCGACGATGTAGCGGTCGAGTTCCGCCACGATCTGGCGGGGAGGCAGCTCCTCGAGCCAGGGCGGCGGCGGTTCGGCAGGCGCTGGCGGCAGGGGCGCGGTGGGGCCGGACACGGCAGAGGCCTCGGTCAAAGCTCGAGAATAGTGAGGTGACGGTTGGTGAACACGCAGATGTCGGCGGCGATCTCGAGCGACCGCTGCACGATGTCCCGCGCCCCCAGCCGCTCGTCCGGCAGCAGCGCCCGGGCGGCCGCGAGGGCGAAATTGCCCCCGGATCCCACCGCGAGGATGCCATCGTCCGGCTCGATCAGCTCGCCGCCTCCGGACAGCAGGAAGGTGTGCTCGAGGTCGGTGACCACGAGCAGCGCCTCCAGCCGCCTGAGCACCCGGTCGCTGCGCCAGTCCTTGGCCAGTTCGACCGCCGCCCGCGGCAGGTTGCCGGGATGGCGGTCGAGCTTCTCCTCGAACTTCTCGTAGAGCGAGATGGCGTCGGCCACCGACCCCGCGAAGCCGGCCAGCACCTTGCCTCCCTTGAGAGTGCGCACCTTGCTGGCCCGGGCCTTCACGACGCTGTCGCCGATGCTGACCTGGCCATCGCCCCCCAGCGCGACACGGCCGTTCTTGCGCACGGCGATGATCGTGGTGCCATGGTAGGTCGTCACAATGCCTCCGTTGCCTAGCCCCGTGGATGGGCCTGATGATACACCTGCTTGAGGCGCTCCACGCTGGTGTGGGTATAGATCTGGGTCGTGCTGAGGCTCGCGTGGCCCAGCAGTTCCTGCACTGCCCTGAGGTCGGCCCCCGCATCCAGCAGGTGGGTGGCGAAGCTGTGGCGCAGGGAATGGGTCCTGAGCCCGTCGCCGCCGACCAGGTCGAGCGCCCGGTGTACCAGCCGCTGTACGCTTCGGGGCGTGAGGCGCCGGCCCCGGGGGTTCAGGAAGACCGCCCTGCGATCGGCGCCCGGCTTCCGGGCCAGCGCCTCGCGCGCATCAAGGTACCTGAGCAGCACCCGGCCCGCCTGCCGGCCGAGCGGCACCAGCCGTTCCTTGCCGCCCTTCCCCCGCACCTTGAGCTGGTCGCTGAGCAGGTCGAGATCGAGCAGGTTGAGACCGGTGAGCTCAGACAGCCTGAGCCCGCTGGAGTAGAACAACTCGACGATCGCCAGGTCGCGGAGCGCCGCGGCATCCCCCACTTCGGCGCGGGCCTCGAGCGCGCCGAACATCGCCTCGGTGCGCCCCCGGTCGAGGTAGCCGGGCAGGGTCCGGCCCACTTTCGGCGCCCGGGTACTCCGCACCGGCGCGTGCTCCAGTCCGTGGTGCACCTGGAGGAAGCGGAACAGGGCCCGCACGGCCGACAGTGCCCGCGCCATCGAGCGCTTTGCCAGCCCGCGCCGCTGCATCTCGCCCAGAAAGCCGCGGACGGCCAACCGGTCGACTTCAGCGGGGGTCCACCCGGCCCCGGCGTGGCGGCCCATGAAGTCGCCGAAGGTCTCGAGGTCGCGGCGATAGGCCTTGACCGTGTTGGCCGCGACCTGCCGCTCCTTCTCGAGGTGGAGCAGGAACTCGGCGATCTCCGGGCGCGCGTCGGACGCCGCGCCCCGCTGGGCCCGCGTCACAGGGTGGCGAGCCATGCCCCAAAGTCCTGTTCCGCCCGTGTGACCAGCATGCGCCTGCGCCCGTCCTTTCCCGGGGCTCCCCTGCCCTTCGCCGGCACCGTGTCGGGGAGCGGATCCACCAGTCCCCAGTTGGCGTTCATCGGCTGGAAGTTCGCCGGATCCGCCTCGCGAAGATAACGGTAGATCGCGCCGAGCATCGTGGTCGGCGGAGGGACGGTGGGTGGTCTTCCGGCCAGGATCCGGGCCAGGTTGAGTCCCGCCAGGCGGCCGGTGGCGAGTGACTCGGTGTAGCCCTCGACTCCGGTCATCTGGCCGGCGAAGAACAAACGGGAATCGTCCCTGGCGGCGAGCGCTTCACCCAGGCAGAGGGGAGCGTTGAGGTAGGTGTTCCGGTGGATGCTCCCGTAGCGCAGGAATTCCACCTCCTCCAGCCCGGGGATCATCCTCAGGACCCGCTGCTGCTCCTGGATGCGGAGCCGGGTCTGAAACCCGACCAGGTTCCACATCTGACCGGCCCGGTCCTCGCGGCGCAGCTGCACGACCGCCCACGGCTCCCGACCGGTCCGGGGATCGGCGAGTCCCACCGGCTTCATCGGCCCGAAGCGCAGGGTGTCCGGCCCGCGACGCGCCATCTCCTCGACCGGCAGGCATCCCTCGAAGTAGGGCACCGGGTCGAACTCGTGCCCCTGGTGCTGGTCCGCGGCGACCAGCGCCCCGATGAAGCGCCCGTACTCCTCTCGGTCGAGCGGCGCGTTGAGGTAGTCGTCGCCACCTCCCTTGCCGTACCGCGAGAGCGCATAGAGACGCTCCTCCCGCAGCGACTCGCGGCTCACGATCGGCGCGATGGCGTCGTAGAACGCGAGCGACGCACCGCCCAGTCGCCTCGTCAGCGCCTCGGTCAGGGCCTGGGACGTGAGCGGCCCGGTGGCGACCACACCCGGCGAGGGAAGCTCCGTGACCTCGGCGCGTTCCACCGTGATGAGCGGCTCCGCGCCGATTCGCTCCTCGACCAGCCGGGAGAAGACCTCGCGATCGACGGCGAGCGCCGCGCCGGCCGGCACCGCGGCCTCGTCGGCACAGGGAAGCAGAAGGCTGCCCAGGCGACGCAGTTCGGCCTTGAGGAGCCCGTGGGCGTTGGACGTTTCGATGGACTTGAAGGAGTTGCTGCAGACCAGCTCGGCCAGCCGTTCCCCCTGGTGCGCTGGTGTCCGGCGGAGGGGGCGCATCTCGACGAGACGGACCCGCACCCCGCGTTCGGCCAGCGCCCATGCCGCCTCACACCCCGCGAGTCCGCCGCCGACGACGGTCGCCGTCGGCGCGCCGGCCGGGGTCACGTCGCGGCCGCCTCCTCCGCCTCGAGGACCACGATCTCGTGCTGGCACTTGAGGCAGGTGCGCGTCTCACCCCGCGCCTTGCTGAACTTCTTCTCCATGCCGACCCAGCCGCAGCTGGGGCAGGTGTCGGGCACCGGGCGGTTCCAGGTGGAGAACTCGCAGTCGGGGTAGCGGAGACAGCCCCAGAACGACTTGCCGCGCTTGGTGCGCCGTTCGGCCAGGTCCCCGGTGTCGCATCTCGGGCACTTGATGCCGAGCGGGATGCTCCGGGTTCCCTTGCAGTCGGGGTAGCGGGTGCAGGCGAGAAACTCCCCGAACCGGCCGGTCTTGATCACCATCGGCGCGGCGCACAGGTGGCACTTCTCGTCGGTGGGACGATCGGGGGCCTTCTGCTTGCGCAGCGACTTCACGTAGTCACAGGTCTGCTTGTAGTTGACGCAGGCGAAGTAGGGGCCGAACCGGCCGGTCCGGAGCTCCACCTGGGCGCCGCACTTGGGGCATTTCTCCTTGGCGAGTTCCGCGGTGTCGAGTCCGTGGGCCTCCGCCACGATGGCGCCGAGGTTCACCGCGTTGAGAGCCAGGGTGAACGGGGTGTAGAAGTCGTTCAGCACCCGCTGCCATCCCAGCTTCCCTTCCTCGATGCGGTCGAGTTCCGATTCCATGGCGGAGGTGAACTCGACGTTGAAGATCGAGGGGAAGCTGTCCACCATGATCCGCGCCACCGTCTCGCCCAGCTCGGTCGGGGTGAACCGGCGCTGGTTCACGGTGACGTACTCGCGGGCCGTCAGGGTCGAGATGATCTGGGCGTAGGTCGAGGGGCGGCCGATGCCCAGCCGCTCCAGTTCCTTGACCAGGCTGGCTTCCGAGAAGCGCGGGGGCGGTTCGGTGAAGTGCTGGGACGGGGTGATGGCGCGGACGTCCACCCGGTCGCCCTGGACCAGCGGCGGGATGGGCGGAAGGTCGTCCATGGTCTTCCCTTCCTCGGCCTCCCGTCCCTCCATATAGATGGCGTGGTAGCCGTCGAACACCAGCACCGAGCCCGTCGCGCGGAGCAGGTACCGGCCCAGGTCGAAGTCCACGATCGTCATGTCGTAGATCGCGGGGTTCATCTGGGACGCGACGAAGCGCTGCCAGACCATCTGGTAGAGCCGGAACTGGTCGGGCTCCAGGAACCGTTCCATGTCCTCGGGGCGGCGGAGGACGTCGGTGGGCCGGATGGCCTCGTGCGCATCCTGCACCCGCGCCGCGCGCGAAGTGTACTGATTGGGCGTATCAGGCAGGTAACCGGCGGCGTAGTTCGCACTGATGTACCCGCGAACGGCTGCGACCGCCGCGTCCGACACGCGGACCGAATCGGTGCGCATGTAGGTGATGAGGCCAACCGGCCCTTCGTCCCCGATCTCGATCCCTTCGTAGAGATCCTGCGCCGCCCGCATGGTCCGCCGCGCGGAGAAGCCCAGCTTCTTGGCGGCCTCCTGCTGGATGGTGCTGGTGGTGAAGGGCGCGCCGGGCCGCTTCTTCCGATGGCGCTTCTCCACCTTGGTGACGACGAACGACATGGCGCGCAGGTCGCGGACCACGGCCTGGGCGTCCGCCTCGTTTGTCAGGTGTGGATTGTGCCCGTCGATCTTCTTCAGTTCGACGCTGAACTCCTGCCCGTGGCTGAAACAGTCCGCCGCGATGCTCCAGTATTCCGCCGGATTGAACGCGCGGATCTCGCGCTCCCGCTCGACGATCATCCGGAGCGCCACCGTCTGCACCCGGCCGGCGGACAGCCCGGTCTTGATGCTGTGCCAGAGAATCGGGCTTGCCTTGTACCCCACCAGGCGGTCGAGGATGCGGCGGGCCTGCTGGGCTTCGACCAGGCGGGCGTCAATCTGCTGCGGCCTGGCCATCGCCTCCTTCACCGCGTCCTTGGTGATCTCGTGGAACAGCACGCGGTGGACCGGAGCCGTGGTGTCGATCTGGTCGGCCACGTGCCAGGCAATGGCCTCGCCTTCGCGATCGGGGTCGGTCGCGAGGTAGATCGCGGTGGCCTTGCTGGCGGCCTTCTTCAGGTCGGCGAGGGTCTGCGCCTTGCCCTTGATGGTCACGTACTCGGGCTGGAAGCCGTTGTCGACGTCCACACCCAGTTTGCGGGTGGGCAGGTCGCGGATGTGGCCCACAGTGGCTCGCACGTCAAAGCCCCGGCCCAGGTACTTCCCGATGCTCTTCGCCTTGGTGGGGGATTCGACCACCACGAGACTCCCGCTGGGCGGCGAGGCTCCGTCGCCATCGGGGCGCCGGCCTCGCGGCTTTCCCGGCGCCTTGGCCGGCGCCTTGGCCGGCGACGTTGCGGAAGGCCGGGTGGCGGGCTTGGGAGCGGAGGCGACTGGTTGCCTGGCGCGGGTGGCCGCGGGCTTGGGCTTGGCCTTGGGCTTGGCGGTCTTCTTACGGGTCACCATGGTGCCACAAGAAACTGCCGCGTGGCTTGCTTCGCAAGGCGACTCATCGCGGCACGGTGCAATTCGACGCTACCACCCGGCTTCACGCCGTGCCACGATGGTGAGTTCGTCGGTGACCCGTTCCGGTGATTTCCCCTCGACGTTGATCTCGTGGTGCGCCTGCCGGTAGAACGGCTCCCGCTGCTGGAGCAGGTGGCGCATCTGCTCGAAGGGATCGTCGCCGGTGAGCAGCGGCCGACTGGAGTCGATCGTCGCGCGACGGGTGGAGGTTGCCGCGTTGGTCCGCAGGTAGATGACATACGCGGATTGCTTCGCCGTCTCCATCGCCTCCGGCTGGGCGGCCCATCCCCCGCCGGGAACCAGGACCGCCGGCGGTTCCGCCAGCGCCCTGGCCATCAGCTCGGCCTCGATCGCGCGGAACTTCGCCTCCCCCTGCTCGCCGAAGACCTGAGTGATCGGCATCTGCATCCGCCGCACGATGAGGGTGTCGATGTCCACGCACTGCGTCTGCAGCCGGTCCGCCAGCAACCTGCCCACCGTGCTCTTCCCCGCGCCCGGGAGGCCGACCAGGATCAGGTGGCGGCTCACGGTGTGCTCCCGGGCGGCTGGCCCATGAGGCGCCAGCGCTCGCCCAGCGCGGCGACGTAGGCGTCGTAGTTCCGGCGCAGTTCGCCCAGCGAGTCGCCGCCGAACTTCTCGAGCATGGCGTCGGCCAGCACCAGGGCGGCGAGCGCCTCCGCGATGACCCCCATCGCCGGGACCGCGGTGACATCGGAGCGTTCGCTCTGGGCACGCGCCGCCGTTCCGGTCCGCAGGTCCACCGTCGCGAGCGGTGACATCAGCGTCGCAATCGGCTTCATGCCGCAGCGGAGCACCAGCGCCTCGCCGGTCGTCATTCCCCCCTCGAGCCCGCCGGCGTTGTTGCCCTGCCGGCGATACCCGCCCCGGACCGCCGGCGGTGCGGCGGGCGATCCCGGCATGGCATCGGCAACGATCGGGTCGTGAACCAGGGAGCCCGGCCGGCGTGCGGCCTCGAAGCCGAGCCCGATCTCGACCGCCTTCACCGCGGGGATCGACATCAGCGCGCCGGCCAACCGGGCATCGAGCTTCCGGTCCCAGTGCACGTGGCTGCCGAGCCCCACCGGCAGCCCCCGCACCACGACCTCGCACTCACCACCGAGCGTGTCGCCATCCGCCTTCGCCTGGTCGATCCGGGCGATGATCTCCGGGTCGCGGCGGTGGTCGAGGGTCCTGACCGGCGACTGGTCGCTGGCGGCGTTGAGGGGCCGGGGGAGCGTGTCGTAGTCGGGGAAGGCGCCGTCCGCGGGAGGCCAGACCGTGATCCCGCCGAGCGAAACCACGTGGCTGCCGACGTCGACGCCGAACTCCCGGAGCAGGCATCGCGCCAGCGCGCCGGCGGCCACCCTGGCCGCCGTCTCGCGCGCGCTGGCCCGCTCCAGGATGTCGCGCGCGTCCTGGCGGTCATACTTGAGCGCGCCGACCAGATCGGCGTGACCCGGCCGGGGGCGCGAGAGCGCCCGCCGCCGGGACTCCCCGGGCCTCCCTTCGGGAGCCATGATCTCTTCCCAGTTGGCCCAGTCACGGTTGGGGATGAGCATCGCGACCGGCGAACCGATGGTCTCTCCTGCCCGGACACCGGCGAGCCATTCGATCTGGTCCTGCTCGATCTTCATCCGGGCCCCGCGGCCGTGCCCCTGCATGCGCCGCCCCAGGTCCTGGTTCACGGCCATGGCCGTGAGCGCGAGACCTGCCGGCACTCCTTCCACCACGACCACCAGACCCCGGCCGTGGGACTCACCCGCGGTGAGAAACCTGAGCATCAGATGCGACTCCCCATAACAGGCGAGCCCGACCGTCGGTCGGGCTCGCCACTCCTCCGGGTGCGCCGACGGGTTACTCGGTGCCGCTGCCGTCGTCGATGATGCGCGGCGTCACCAGAATGATCAAGTCACGCCGGGATTCCTGCGAATTGTGATAACCGAAGAGCTTGCCCACGATCGGGAGGTCCACCAGGAACGGGATGCCCGACTTGCCCTTGATGACTTCCGTGACCGTGAGGCCGCCGATGACCGCGGTCTCGCCGTCGTTCACCAGCAGCTGGTTCTTGGCGTTCTGCTTCCTGATGGTGTAGCCCAGGTCCGCCGCCGGCAGAATCTTGAGGTCCGACCGTTCCGCCTCCAGCTGCATCAGGATCTGGCGGCTGTTGGTGACGTGTGGGGTCACCTTCAGCGAGATACCGGTCTCCTTGAACTGCACCGTCGCGGTCGGGGCGCTGGCGGCTCCGGAGGACGCGAAGTCCACCACGCGGACCGGGACGTCCTCACCCACCTTGATGTACGCCTCGCGGTTGTCGACGGTGGTGATCGCCGGCTCGGCCTGCACGTCGGCGAGATCCACCTGCTGCAGGGCTTCGATGAAGGCGGTGTACCGGAACCCGCCGACTGACGTGGTCCAGACCAGGTCCAGCGCCGACCCCGTGATGATGGAGGACGCGTTGGCCATCGCCGCGACGCCCTCGCCGGTCAGGTCGGTGACCGTCCGGTCGAATGGCTCGCCGCTGCCTGGGTCGGTGCGCTGGAACAGGCGGTTGAAGAACGGCCCCTCACCCTGGTTGACGGCGCCGAAGTCGTACTTGATGCCCATGGCCTCGATGTTGGTCCGGTCCACGAAGATGATCTTCGCCTGGATCGAGATCTGCGGCGTGCGGATGTCGAGGCTCTTCACGAACTCGGAGACTTCGTCAATCCGGCTCCGGGTCTCGGTGATGATCAGGGCGTTGGTGGTGGTGTCGGCCACCACGTTACCACGCTTGGTGAGCACCGACTTGAGGCTCCCCACCAGTTGGCCGGCGCTGGCGTAGTTCACCGGCACCATGCGGGTGGTGAGCGGCTCGGTCGAGTCGAGCGCCGACAGCGCGGTCGGCGAGTCCACCCGGATGATCCCGCCCGGCAGCTCGACAGCCTGCAGGCCCTGGGTCGCCAGCACCGCGGCGAACGCCTCGGTCCACGGCTGATTCTTGATCTCGGCGGTGACTTCGCCCTTCACTTCCTTGCCGATGATGATGGTGCGTCCCGAGAAGGCGGCGAAGCCCGCCACCACGTCGGCGATGTTGGCGCGATCCCAGGTCACTGTGATCCGGGTCGCCTGCTGCCCCTGCGCCGGCGCGGCGGCCGCGGTGACCCGCGGGGCCACGACTTCCGGCTGCCGCGCCGGGGCCGGCGGAGGCTGGAGCAGGGCTGGCGAGGCGCTGGACCAGGCCAGGAAGCTCTGGTCGGTGCCGAAGCTCACCTGGATGGCGTCGTCCAGCTGTTCGACCCGATAGGTGCGGGAGCGATCGAGGTAGATCGCGATCCGCACGACGTCGGGGCGGAACTGGGCGTACCGGATGTCGGTGATGCCGCCCCGCAAGACGCCGTCGTAGGCCGCGCCGGGATTCAGCCGGGCGCCGAGGATGTCGATCACCAGGCGGTCGGGCTCGCGCAGCACGAAGTCCTTCACGTCCACCGAGCCGCGGACGGCGATCAGGATCTGGGCCTCACCCGGCGTAGGGACCACGCTCACGGTGGTGACCTCGCCGGCGGGGCCGGCGGGGTCATCAGCCCGCGCGGGGCTGGCGGTAAGCAGCGCCGCAGCGCCGATGGCGAACAGGAACGAGCGCGTCATGGGGTCTCTGCCTCCCTCTTGCGGAGCGACAGGGTCTCCTGTCGCTCGAAGCCGATGTCCTCGATGGTGAAGACCACGTCCGACTGCCTGATCTGCGCCACCTGCAGGCGGCCCAGCCGATCTCCCACCCGGAGCTTGTATCGCTTCTGGGTGGTCTTGTCACGCAGGACCGCGACGCTGTTGGACGACCGCCGCAGGTCCAGGTAGATGCCAACGAGGAGCAGGTCGGCAAATTCGGGGCCGGACCGGTCTTCCGCCAGCAGCGAGGCGAACGGGTCGCGTGCGCCACCGGTGTAGGTGAACGACTCGCGCATCACCTGGGTCTCGCCGGCCATCCGGATGGAATCCTGCCGGACGCTGTCCAGCCGGGCTCGCGCGGCGGCATCCTCACCAGCGCGCTGCGTGGCGCCCCGGATCGAGTCCTGCCTGGCCTGCTCCCGCGCCTGCCTGACGGAATCCGCCCGGGCAACCTGCTGCTGCTGCGGCGTGAGCGCCTGGGCCGGCGCGGCGGCGGGACTGCCAGCCGCCGGGGCGGCGGCCGGCACCGCAGCGGGGGCAGGGGCCGGCGGCTTGCCACACGTCTGGAGGACCTCCGGCGGGATCATCCCTTCCGGGACCGCCGCCGCTGGCTTCTTGCCCTTGGCTGCCTTGGCCAGGGCCGCCGTGACGGAGTCGGAGCAGGCGGCAAACCCCGCCCGCGCGATCGAGTCGGCCTCGGCCGCCTTCCGGACGCTGTCCCGCTGCGCCCGGATCGCTGCCAGATCCGCCACGCCGGCTTCCTCCTCCCCGCCACCGCCGCAGGCGGCGAGCAGCAGGGCGAGAGTGACGACTCGTCCGAGTGAATGCGTGACCACGTGGCTCTCCCTCCCGATTCGGTGCTCTGGAGCGGCTGCTCCCGGTGACTCTCCGGTCAGCGCCGGCCGTCGGGCCGGCGCGTGGATGCGGGCGCCATCCGCGCCCTCAACTTCCGCTGGCCTCTTCCGCCGTCGCGGTCTTGATGTACGTGTGGACCTTGAAAGTCGCCTCGAGAAGCGCGCCGCTGCTGTCGCCAAGGACCTTGGCGCGATTGGCGTCGACCGGGACGAGCTTGAGCTCCGTAGGCACGATGATCCGCTTCAGGCTGGCGACGTCGGACAGGAACTCGCCCAGCTGGTCGTACCGTCCGATCACGCCGTAGGTGTACTTGTAGGTCTCGAAGGGCGCTGGGCCCGCCTCGACCGGCAGCGGGGTG
>JAOUIC010000414.1 GCA_029884275.1 Gemmatimonadota bacterium
GAGGCCTTGCCGGCCAGAGGCGGAGGTTCATTTCAGGAAGGTCCCCTCCTCCAGTTCGGCGAAGGCCTGTCGCAGTTCGTCGCGGGTGTTCATGACGATCGGACCGCGCCAGGCGACCGGCTCACGGAGAGGCCGCCCCGAAACCAGCAGGAAGCGGATTCCCTCCGGGCCCGCCTCGACCACCACCTCGTCGCCGCGATCGAAGAGAATAAGCGAGCGGTTGTCCGCCGCCTCGAACCGCGACACGATGCTGCCGTCGGCCTGCTCGGTCGGGGCCGGCAGCGGGTCGGAGGCGTTGGCGAAGCGTCCCGACCCCTCGAAGACGTAGGCAAAGGCGTGACGCGCCGTCTCGATCGGGATCCGCTTCCGCCGTCCCGCCGGCACGCGAATGTCCACGTAGTGCGGGTCGGCCGCGATCCCCTCGACAGGCCCGCGGGCGCCCCAGACATCGCCGCAGATGACCCGCACCGCGGTGCCGTCGTCGTCCACCACCTCGGGAATGTCGCCGGCCGTGATTTCCTGGTAGCGCGGTGCCGTCATCTTGAGCGAGGCGGGGAGGTTGGCCCAGAGCTGGAATCCATGCATCCGGCCCTGGGGGTCGCCCTTTGGCATCTCCTGGTGGACGATCCCGCTCCCCGCCGTCATCCACTGCACGTCGCCTGCGCCAATGGTCCCGGCGTTGCCCAGGCTGTCGCCGTGGTCCACGGTGCCAGCCAGGACGTAGGTGATGGTCTCGATGCCGCGGTGGGGGTGCCAGGGAAAGCCCGCCAGGTAGTCCGATGGCTGGTCGCCGCGGAAATCGTCGAGCAGGAGGAAAGGGTCGAACTCCTCCGTTGCCCCGAAGCCGAAGGCGCGGCGGAGGTGCACGCCGGCGCCCTCGAGCACGGGCATGGCCCTGGTGAGCTTACGGACGGGACGGATGGACATGGGTGCCTGCTTCTCCTTACATCACCGACGGTGTGGTCGAGCCACAGCCCGACCCGGTTCCCCAAATAATATAGAGGGGCGGAGAGGTCCAGCACCTCCCCGCCCCTCGACGACCGAGCTCAGCGCGCGACGCTATTTCCCGCCGAAGCTGACATAGAAGCCGCCCATGATACCGAAGAAGGTGGTGTCATCGGAGCCCCAGTACCGCCCCTCCGCGTAGAGGCCGGTGGTGGGGCCGAGCGGATAGGCCACTCCTCCGCCAAAGCTGTACGCGAACTGCGACTCGGAGTCGCCGTTGAAGTTGTCCGAACTGTACTTGTGCACCAGCAGCCCCGCCCCCCCCAGCACGTAGGGATGGAATTTGGCCGGGTCCCCGAAGCTGTACTGCACGAAGCCGAGAACGCCGTATGGGTTGGTCTTGTCGCCGTCAACGTCGTGGTTGTTCTGGCCGTAAAAGCCCTCGGCGCCCACCGCCAGTCCCGCGTCACCGATGGGGAATCCGACTCCGCCGGCGCCTATCCAGCCGGTGTTGGCATAGTCGCCATAGTCGCCGGTCGGGATGGTCGCGCCGGCGCCGAGGAACCCCCATGCCTGCGCCGACCCAGTGGCGGGAAGCAGCAGCGCGAGGCAAAGACCGACGGCAAGAAGTCGTTTCCGTAGCATGAGTCCTCCACTTGGCGAGGGGAAGGAGTCTGTCGCTTCAGCGCTCGGTGGAATGGCGCACCGCCTCTTACGATGTCGTGGGGAGCCGGAATCGTCAATCGGGGGCGTTCGACCGTCCAAAGCCGCTCCTCAGCGACTGGGCCCGTGCCCCACCACCTGCATCCGGGATTCGACATCCAGGAATTTCTTGATCGAGGGGCAGCGCGACCCGCTGGGGGACGCCCTACCTCGGCACCCGCTCCCGCAGTTCGGCGAACCAGTTGCTCGTCACCTGAATGCGCCCGCGCGCCGCCCCCGAAGGCCGCCTCAACATGAGGAACCGTTCCCCGTCGGGAGTGACGTCGTAGCTGCGGGTGGCCGACCACTCCGGGGCATCCTCGTGCGGGCCCGCGAAGAGGAGAGCCGGAGTCCCCACCTCCGCGGTTCCCGGACTTACCGGAACCGCCATCACGCTGTCGCCCCGGCGGAAGACCAGCTCGCGGCCGCCCCGCGTCCACAGCGGTTCGCTCCCGCCGCCGGAGGAGACTTGCCGGCGCACCACGGTCGGATCGGGGAACGACTGGATGTAGACCTCGACGCGCCCGGACTCATCGGAGTCGTACGCCATCCAGCGGCTGTCGGCGGAAAGCACCGGATGCCCGAGCTGGAAGCCGTTGGCGAGGTACTGCCGCGCCTCGGGCGGTCCCTGCAGGTTGACGGTCCAGAGCTCGGCTGCGCCGGGCACGCTGAGCACGAAGGTCAGCAGCCGCCCATCGGCCGACACACCGCTGGCGATGCGGTCGTGCTGCCCGGTCAAGAGCGGTTCCGCGGGCCGGCTGCCATCCGCCACCCGGCGGAACAGTTCGAAGAGCGGTCGCTCGCTCATGTAGATGAGTTCACGGCCATCGGGGGTCCACACGGGGCCGAAGTCCGACGCCTCCTCCGTGGTCAGGCGGAACCGGTTGCCGCGGGCGAGGTCCTGGATCCAGACGTCCTGCGTGCCGCCAGTTGGCTTGATGCTGAGCGAGATCCGCCCTGCGCCGGGTGCGAAGCGCGGGTCGCCATAGCTGCCCTCGGCCGAAACCAGGGTCCGCTCCACACCCGTCCGGTCGGCCTCCACCACGGTGTACCGCGAACCCGCCACCGAAGCCGGGATGTGGGCCAGCGTCCCATTCGGCGAGACGTCATAGGCGGCAAATCCGTCCGACGGGTTCATCGCCACGTCCTCGAGCACGACGACTGCGGCGC
>JAOUIC010000415.1 GCA_029884275.1 Gemmatimonadota bacterium
GGCGTCGCCGAGGCCTGGTACCGCGCCTCCCTTGAGCCGGCCCAGCGGGGGCACTAGACTCGTCTCCATGGCGTTCCTCGGTCTCATCCTGCTCGTCGCGCTGATGATCCCGATCATCGGGATCGTCATTGACTCTCCCATCGGCCGGGCGATCGCGCGGCGGCTCGAGGGGCCCGAGGGCCTCCCCGCCTCCGCCACCGACATCACGCGCCGCCTCGAGGCGATGGAATCCGAGGTCGAGGAGCTTCAGCGGAGCGTCCAACTGCTGCAGGAGGAGAACCAGTTCCTGCAGCGCCTGCTCGAGGACCACTCCGTGCGTCCCGCCATTTCCCCTCCGGTCAACCCGACCTGACGTCACCCCACGAGGCCTCCGCCCCCGAAGCAGACCAGTCGCCGCCAGCGACGTCTGGCCGCGGACACGCTGGCCTGGTGGGCGCCGGGATTCTCCTCAGCCGGATCTTCGGACTCATCCGGCAGCGCGCCCTGGGTCATTTCCTCGGCCTGTCCGATGCCAGCGACGCATTCAACGCGGCCTTCCGGATTCCGAACTTCCTCCAGAATCTCTTCGGGGAAGGTGTCCTCTCCGCCAGCTTCATCCCGGTGTACTCCCGCCTCCGGGCCCAGGGCAGGGACGCCGAGGCGGAGCGGCTGGCTCGCGCGCTGATTGCGTGGCTGGCCCTGCTGGTGTCCGGCATTGTGCTGGTCGGCGTGCTCGCGGCCGCTCCACTCACCAGCCTGATCGCGCCCGGTTTCTCGGGCGAGAAGCACGACCTCACGGTCCGGATGGTGCGGATCCTGTTTCCGGGCGCCGGCCTGCTCGCCCTCTCCGCCTGGTGCCTGGGGGTGCTGAACAGCCATCGGCGCTTCTTCCTCTCCTATTCCGCGCCGGTGGCGTGGAATCTCGCCATCATCGCTGCACTCCTCTGGCCGCGGGCTTCGTCCACCGCGGCGGCAGCGGCCATCGCGGCGGCGATCGGATCGGTCGTGGGCAGCGCGCTCCAGCTTCTGCTCCAGGTGCCCTCGACACTTGTTCTGATCCGGGGCGCGCCGAGACCGGCGGTATCCGCGCAACCCGAGCTCCGCGTCGTGGTGCGCAATTTCGGCCCCGCCTTCCTGGGGCGGGGCGTGGCCCAGATCAGTGCGTTCATCGACACCCTCATCGGCAGCCTGCTGGGACAGGGCGCCGTCGCCGGGCTCGCCAGCGCCCAGATGATCTACTTCCTTCCGCTCAGCCTCTTTGGGATGTCCATCTCCGCGGCCGAGCTCCCGGAGCTCTCACGCGACGCCGGGGGAGGGGAGGGGGCGGGAAGCCGATTGCGGGCCCGTCTCGTCGCGGGGCTCAGCCGGATGGCCTTCTTCGTGGTGCCTTCCGCCGTCGCGCTGCTCGCCTTCGGCGGCATCATCACCGCAGCCTTGTTCGAGACCGGCCGCTTCAGCGCCCAGGACACCCGTTACGTGTGGGCGCTCCTGCTCGGCCCGGCGGTCGGCCTGCTCCCCGCGGCCATGGCCCGGCTATACAACTCCTGCTTCTACGGCCTGCACGATACCAGTACTCCCCTGCGGATGAGCCTCACGCGGGTGGGCGTCTCCACCATCCTGGGATACGTCGCCGCGGTTCATCTGCCGCCCGCCATCGGCGTGGAGCCGCGCTACGGGGCCGTTGCCCTCACCGGGGTCGCCGGCGCAGCGGGCTGGCTGGAATTCCTGCTTCTTCGGAACCGGCTCGAGCGCCGGATCGGCACCGTCCGACTCCCCGCTGGGATGCCGGGTCGCCTTCTCCTCGCCTCGGCCGCCGGGGCGCTGGCAGGGGCCGGTGCCGACTGGATGCTCGGACTTGACCAGCCGGTTCTCCGCGCCCTTGCAGCTCTGGTGCCCTTCGGAGCAGTCTATCTGGCCGCCACGCACCACCTCGGCCTGAATGAGGCCTCCACCCTCATCCGCCGGTTCGGCCGGCGCTGAACCGGGTTGCTGAATCACGGCTATTTTCCCTCCATGGCCAGTGCAACCCCGTCCCTGCAGCGAAAGCTGGACACCCTCCCCGACGAGCCAGGGGTCTATCTCTGGAAAGCCGCCAGCGGAGATGTCCTCTATGTCGGCAAGGCGCGCCGTCTTCGGAGCCGCGTGCGGAGCTACTTCGCGGCTGACGCAGGACAGACCCCCCGCCTGCAGCTCCTCGTCCGAGCCATTGCGGACCTCGAGACCATCGTGGTGGCGAACGAAGCCCAGTCGCTGCTCCTGGAAAACAACCTCATCAAGGAGTACCAGCCCAGGTTCAACGTCCGGCTCAAGGATGACAAGAGCTATCCGTCCATCGCCGTCACGCTGGGCGAGCCGTTCCCCCGAGTCCTGGTCACCAGGAGGCGGGACATCGCCGGCGCCCGTTATTTCGGCCCCTACACGGACGTCACCCTGCTCCGGAAGACCCTGGCTGTCATCCGTCGCCTCTACACCGTGCGGAGCTGCGCCGATGATCTGCCCAGGACCACACGGGAGCGGCCCTGCCTCGACTATCACATCAACCGCTGCCTCGCTCCCTGCGTCGGCTGGCAGCCGCGGGACGAGTACCGGCGGATGATCGATGAAGTTGTCTCCGTGCTGGAGGGGCGGACGACCGACCTCCGAGCCCGCGTCCGGGCGGCCATGGTCGATGCCAGCGAACGTCAGGATTACGAGCGAGCCAGGGAACGACGCGACCAGTTGCGCTGGCTCGACCAGCTCGAGGCCCAGCCGGCGGTCGAAGTCCTCGGCTCGGGCGACGCGGATGTAGTCGGGCTGGTACGGGACGGCGAGGACGCGGTCGGGGTGGTTC
>JAOUIC010000416.1 GCA_029884275.1 Gemmatimonadota bacterium
CGATCGACCTCGAGGCGGTCCCCATCGGTCCCGGTGTCGCGGAGGAAGCCGGGCGGTGCTCGGTGCCCCCAGCGGTGTACGCCGCCCGGGGCGGCGAGGACTACGAGCTCCTGTTCACACTACCGGGGAGCCTTGCCGCCGAAGAAGTTGCCGCGGTCGCGACCGTGACCGGAGTGCCGCTGACCAGGATCGGTTGGGTGAGGGGGGGGCGGGGTGTTCGCCTGCGCCTCGGCGGACGCGACCAGGAAGTCCGCGGATTCGATCACTTCGCATGATCGCGGCGTTCCGTTACGTCCTGTCGCACCTGGTGATGACGATCTACTGCGCCATGCGGATCATCATCGCCGCCGCCCTGGGTGAGCGTTTCCGGCCCGGCGGCACCTTCGACGAGATGCCGCGGCTGTACGGGAGAACCCTGCTCCGCGTCAACCGGATCCCGGTCGAAGTGACCGGCCTGGACCGGGTCGCCGGCTCGCGGCCCTGCGTCTACGTGACCAATCACGAATCGTGGCTCGACGTGCTGGCCCTCATGGCGGTGCTGCCGGGGTCGTTCCGGTTCGTGGCCAAGAAGGAGATCCTCTACTTCCCGTTCATCGGCTGGGCGCTCCGCGCCGGGGGACAGGTCGTCATCGACCGGAAGCGGCTCACCCACGCGATCCGGGCATACGAGGAGGCGGTGCCCGCCATCCACGGGGGCCTCTCGGCGGTGGTCTTCGTGGAGGGGACCCGGACGAGGGACGGCAGGCTGCTGCCGTTCAAGAAGGGGGCCTTCGTGCTCGCTATTGCCGCGCAGGTGCCGGTGGTGCCGGTGTGCGTACAGGGCGGGTTCGGCATGCTGCCCAGGGGGCGGGTGACGCCAAGGCCTGGTTCGATGCGGGTCCACCTCGGCGAGCCGATCCCGACCGCGGGGCTCGATTATGACGACCGTGACCGGCTCATGATGCGGTCGCGCGAGGCGATCATCGCGATGGGTGCGGCCCCGTAGTCCAACGGGCACGAGGCCTTTGGTTCGGGCGAGCACACGGCCCGCCCTTACCGTCCCGGCACGGACTTGTTTACGTTCCTCGCGGTCTGGCTGGCCATCACTTTCACTCGTAGCGGATCCATGTCCACGATCATTGAAGTCCACGCCCGCGAGATCATCGACAGCCGCGGCAATCCGACCGTCGAGGCCGAGGTCGTCCTCTCGAGCGGCGCCACTGGCCGCGCGGCGGTGCCGAGCGGCGCGTCCACCGGCGAGCACGAGGCGGTCGAACTCAGGGATGGCGACGAGAAGCGGTTTCTCGGCAAGGGCGTGCTCGAGGCGGTGAAGAACGTCAACGAGATCATCGGTCCCAGGCTCGAGGGGATGCCGGCCGAGGATCAGGTGCGCATCGACCAGGAAATGCTCGATGTGGACGGCACGCCCAACAAGAGCCACCTGGGCGCCAACGCGATCCTCTCGGTTTCCCTCGCGGTGGCGAGGGCGGCGGCCCAGGACTCCGGGCTGCCGCTGTATCGCTATCTCGGCGGTCCCCTCGCCCGGGTGCTGCCAGTACCGATGATGAACATCCTCAATGGCGGGGCGCACGCCTCCAACAACGTGGATGCCCAGGAGTTCATGGTAGTCCCGATCGGGGCGGACACGTTTGCCGAGGGACTGCGGGCCGGGGTGGAAGTCTTCCACGCGCTCAAGAAGGTGCTGACCCGGATGAAGCTGTCGACCGCGGTGGGCGACGAGGGTGGGTTCGCGCCGATGCTGCCGTCGAACGAGGCGGCGCTCGACGTGGTGATGGAGGCGATTCAGGCGGCGGGGTACGAGCCGGGCCGCGACATCGCCATCGCGCTCGACGTGGCGGCGTCGGAGCTGTACCAGGACGGGGAGTACGTCTTCAAGAAGGGGGACGGCAGCCGGCGGCCGGCGTCGGGCATGGTCGACCTCTACGCCGGGTGGGTCGACCGGTACCCGATCGTCAGCATCGAGGACGGCCTCGCGGAGAACGACTGGGACGGATGGAAGCTGCTCACCGACCGGCTGGGCGAGCGCTGCCAGATCGTGGGCGATGACCTGTTTGTCACCAACGTGGACCGGCTCAGCAAGGGCATCGAGCGGGGCACCGCGAACGCCGTACTGGTCAAGGTCAACCAGATCGGAACACTGACCGAGACGCTCGAGTGCATCGAGATGGCCAAGACCGCCGGCTACGGGTCGATCATCTCGCATCGCTCCGGCGAGACCGAGGACACGTTCATCGCCGACCTGGCGGTCGCCACCGGCGTGGGCCAGATCAAGACCGGCTCGGCCAGCCGGACCGACCGAATCGCGAAGTACAACCAGCTGCTCCGGATTGCGGAGGAGCTGGGGGACATCGCGCACTATCCCGGGCGGAATCTCTACGCGCTGTGAGGAAGACCACTCTTGCGGCGCTGATCGTCCTGGCCGCGGCCGCGGTGTTCGCCTTCGGCGGCGGTGAATACGGCACGCTGGACTGGCTCGAGCTCCGGCGCCAGGAACGGTCGGAGGCCGAGACCATCGCACGGCTCGAGGTGGAGGTCGATTCGCTGGCTCGCTACGTCAAGCGGGTGAAGACCGACCGGCGGCTGCAGGAAAGGATCGCACGGGAGGATTTCGGCATGATCCGGAAGGGTGAGTTCCTCTATCGGATCCAGCCCGACAGCCTTGACGGGCAATAGTTTAGGTCGCTAGGATTGTCGCCCTTGGGGGAGGGAACCGGTCGGCCTCCGGCGCCTCCCCCGATGCGTTTCGGCTGGGTAGCTCAGGTGGTTAGAGCACGGCACTCATAATGCCGGGGTCGGCGGTT
>JAOUIC010000417.1 GCA_029884275.1 Gemmatimonadota bacterium
CCCGCAGAACAACCTGGACGAGCCGCCAGTCGAGCCATCCAGCGATCCGGTGGATCGCCGCGAGGAGCGCCTGCTCGATCTCATTCCCGATGCGCCGAGCAAGCCTTACGACATGCGGGAAGTGCTGGAACTGGTGATGGACCGCGGTTCCCTGCTCGAAGCGCAGCCGGACTACGCCCAGAACATTCTCACCACATTCGCCCGCCTCGGCGGGCGGCCGGTGGGCGTCATCGCGAACCAGCCCGCCGTGCTGGCGGGGGTGCTCGACATCAGCGCCTCGCTCAAGGCCGCCCGGTTCATCCGGTTCTGCGACTGCTTCAACCTCCCGCTGGTCACCTTCGTGGACGTTCCCGGGTTCCTTCCCGGCGTGGCCCAGGAGCACGGGGGGATCATCAAGCACGGTGCCAAGCTGCTCTTCGCCTACTGCGAGGCGACCGTGCCGAAGTTGACGCTCATCACGCGCAAGGCCTATGGCGGAGCCTATGACGTCATGAGCTCCAAGCACATTCGCGGCGACGTGAACCTGGCCTGGCCTTCGGCCGAAATCGCGGTCATGGGCCCCAAGGGGGCGGTGGAGATCCTGTTCCGCCGCGAGATCGAGCAGGCCGCCGACCCTGACCTGGAGACCGCCCGCCGGATCGCCGAGTATACTGAGCGGTTCGCCAACCCCTACCTGGCGGCGGCCCGCGGCTACCTCGACGATGTGATTGATCCCCGGGAAACCCGGCCCCGGCTGATCGACGCCCTCAGGGCGCTCTCGACCAAGCGGGACCGAAACCCCGCCAAGAAGCACGGGAACATCCCGCTGTAGCACACTCCTGGCCCGGGAGTTCCTCTGGCGCATCTCCTGACAGGGTCGTAGTTTGAGGGCCATGCGGGCAACTCCCCTTGGTCGGATCGCAGCCCTCGCCGGGATGATGGCCGTGCCGGCGCTGCTCCAGGCTCAGTCGGCAATTGATCCGTCGGTTGCGCCACGGGCCGCCGCCATGTCGCGTCAGGGCCAGCGTAGCGAGGCCGCCGACATGCTCGGCCGGTACCTGGCCACCGCGCCGTACGATGCGGCCGCGTGGCTCGCGCTCGGCCAGCTGTACCTCGAGGCCAGCCGGGAATGGCATCTCCGCCATCACGACGGCGAGCCCAGCGGTGGAGTCCTGCTCGATTTCGCGGGAGCCGCCCTCGACCAGGCGCTGGAACTTCCTAATGACTCCGGACCGCTGCTGCGGGTGGCCGTCGAGGTGGATCGCGCGGCCGCTTTTCTGGAGCGCGCCGGCTGGATTCGCCTTCAGGCCGAGTATGCCCTGCCGGACGAGGTGGCCCTGCCGGGCTATGTGCTCGAGTTCGGACGGAATCTGATCGCGTCGTGCCCGGTCGGTGGCGTGCTCGTCACCGGCACCGATCTGGAAACGACGGCGGTCTGGGGCGCCGCGCTCACCGACCGGGTGCGTGGCGACCTCATGCTGGTCGATTTGTCCCGCTGGGACGACGGGCGGTATCGCGAGGCGATATCCGAGGCGCTGGGCACGTCCGAGAAGCTCTCCCCTCCCGCCGCCCTCGGGCGTGTCGGCGCTACCCGGCCGGTCTGCCTCGGCCCTGGCTCGATCGTGGAGCTCTCCCCCGAATTGGCGTTCCGCGCCCTGCGGCTGGTCCGCGTCGTCGGGCCGCCCGCGCCCGAGTCGCCGGAACCGCTCCGCGTCACGGCCCTGATCTCCGTCGACCTGGGTCGGCCAGGCGCGGTGAGCGGTGAAGTGGTCGAGCTGTATCGCGCGGCCGCCCGGTACAACCCTCTCCTCTGCTCCGGACTGCTGCTTCCGCTTGATACCCGCTCCCGCGAAGCCTGCGGCCGCTAGTCTCTCCCGTTCAGTCTGATCCCGGCATGAGTTCCACCCGACGCGTTCTCGTCGCCAACCGGGGCGAGATTGCGCTGCGCATCATCCGCGCCTGTCACGAGGAAGGCATCGAAGCCGTCGCGGTCTACTCCGACGCCGATCGCCTCTCGCCGCATGTGCGCGCCGCGGATCTGGCCATCCCGATCGGTGCCGCCCCGCCAGCGCAGAGCTATCTCCACATCGACGCCCTGATCGAAGCCGCCAGACGGGGCGGGGCCTGGGCCGTGCATCCGGGCTACGGGTTTCTCGCTGAGCGGGCCGCATTCGCCGAGGCGGTGACCGGCGCCGGCCTGGTGTTCATCGGTCCGCCGGCTGGAGCGATCGCCGCGATGGGAGACAAGACCGAGGCTCGGCGACGTATGGCCGCGGCCGGCGTTCCGATCGTCCCTGGACTGACGCTCCCCATCACCGACCCGAAGGCGGCGGCCGCCGCCGCCGCCGAAATCGGGTACCCGGTGCTGGTGAAGGCGTCCGCGGGCGGCGGCGGGAAGGGCATGCGGATCGTCGAACGCCCCGAAGACCTTCCGGCGGCGCTGGTGACCGCCGCGAGCGAAGCGGGCAAGGCGTTCGGCGACCCAAGCGTGTACCTCGAGAAGTACATCGTCCGGCCCCGGCATGTCGAAATCCAGGTGCTGGCCGACTCGCACCGCACGGTATACCTGGGCGAACGGGAGTGCTCCGTCCAGCGGCGCCACCAGAAGCTGGTCGAAGAGGCGCCCTCTGCCGCCGTGTCGCCCGACCTCCGCGCCAGGATGGGTGCGGCGGCGGTGGCCGCCGCAGCCGCCGTCGGCTACCGGAGTGCCGGAACCTGTGAGTTCCTGCTCGCGGCGGACGGCTCGTTCTACTTCCTCGAGATGAACACCCGGATCCAGGTCGAGCACCCGGTGACCGAGCTGGTGTTCGGTGTGGACC
>JAOUIC010000418.1 GCA_029884275.1 Gemmatimonadota bacterium
CCGGTGGCCGTCATCGGGGTTGCCGAAGTGACGCCCCACATACCCGATCGACCCGGCGTAGTCGTTGCTCGGCTCCTCGGCGTCCCACAGCGCCAGCCGGATGGTCCGTCGTGGGCTGAGGTTCAGGGCCTCGAGGATGCGGAGCGCTTCGATGGCGACCGCGCAGCCGGCCGCGTTGTCCGTGGCGCCGCTCCCGGCGGTCCAGCTGTCGAGATGGCCCCCGAGCATGACGACCTGGTCCTTGAGGAGCGGGTCGGTCCCCGGAATCTCGGCGATGACATTGTAGCCGAGGGAGTCTCCCGCGACCAGGCGTCCCTGGAGCGAGACGGTCAGCCGCACATCCCGTCCCGCTTCGAGCAATCGCACCATGCGGTTGAACTGGGTGCGATCGACGTCGAACGCCGGCGCCCCATCCGCGGCCGGCAGCGGATAGCCGTACCCCCCGGATGCGGTGAGGGGGTCGTCCCGGTCGCTGGGTTGCAGCACCGCGACCGCCCCCTCCCGGCGGAAGAACTCGAGCCGGGCCCGCCGGGTGGCCACCAGCCGCATCCAGGAGGTGACATCCTCCTCCCACGAAGCGGGTTCACCCGGCTCCGTCAGCGCGGCCAGTGAATCCAGCTCCCGGGTCGTGAAACGCCTGAGGGGAACGTCCTCCCGCCCGCGCACCGGCCGCACGGCCCCCAGCAGCACGATTCGCCCTCGAAGCGTCCCCTTGAGGCGGACGGTATCGCTGTCCGCCTCGATGTGCGCCACGACGGCCGGCGCCGTCACCGTACCGCGAGTGGAGGGGCTCCAGGCGTCGGGGTGCGCGCTGACGCGCTGATAGAATGGCGCGGTCATTTCAACCGAGTACCGCTCCAGCACCCAGGAGGGGCTGGCCGTGCCCCACGGCTCGAGTGCGGCGCTCGGAAGGCCCAGCAGCCGGATATGCGCGGCCGCCCACCGCGCAGCCTCGAGATAGCCGGGTGACCCGGCGAGGCGCGGTGGCTGCAGATCCGACAGGCCGATGGCGGTCTCGAGGACGCGGGAGCGGGTCAGCCCTTCTTCGCGGATCCGGGCGATGACCGCGGTATCCACCCGCTCCTGCGACTGGGCGTTGGCGGCAGGGAGGGCGAACAGGAAAGCGAGTGTCGCGAGAGGCAGCCTGTTGGAGCGCACCGGCACGGTCGTCCTTGAGTGTGGGAGGAGCGGAACATTAGGAGTGCCCCGGCAGGCCGGCAAGTTGACAGAATGGTCACGTCGTGTCCAAACTCCGGCCGGTAATTGTCCCATCCCGAACTTCGGAGAGCCCCGTGTCTGACGCCCTTTCGCGTCGCGAGTTCCTCGGCGTGACCGGCGCCGCCGTGGCCGCAGGCCGCCTCGAGCCATCGCACGGCTTTCCCGCACCGGCGCTGCTGCTCCGCTCCGCCAGCAGGCCCATGGCCGTGGGATCCCTCAACGGCCTCCGCGGCATCAACCTCGCCATGGAATTGGTCAGCAAGGGTGGGGACACGCTGGACGCGGCGGTGGAAGGGGTGAAGATCCAGGAGCTCGACCCCGCGGACGATTCGGTCGGCTACGGCGGCCTGCCTAATGAGGAAGGGGTTGTGCAGCTGGACGCCTCCTGCATGCACGGACCCACCCGGCGGGCAGGTGCGGTGGGCGCGCTGGAGAACATCAAGACGCCGAGCGCGGTGGCGCGGCTGGTGCTCAAGTACACCAACCACATCCTGCTGGTCGGGGAAGGCGCCAAGCGTTTCGCGCTCAGCTACGGCTTCGAGGAAGAAGACCTGCTCACTCCCGCCTCCCGCGAGAAGTGGCTCCGCTGGCGGGCCAACCGGGGAAATGCCGATGACTGGCTGGATGTCCCGGCCGACGAGAAGATGGTCGAGCGGCCCACCGGCACGGTGAACCTGAACGTGGTCAATGCCGCCGGCGACATCTCCTCGGTGACGACCACCAGCGGTCTGGCGTGGAAGATCCCCGGCCGGGTAGGCGACTCTCCCATCGTCGGCGCGGGGCAGTACACCGACAACGACGTCGGCGCCGCCGGGTCCACCGGCCGCGGCGAGTCGAACATCATGGTCTGCGGCGGGTTTCTGACGGTGGAGTTCATGCGCCGGGGCATGTCGCCGACCGACGCCTGCCTGGAGACGCTCAAGCGAGTGATCGCGATGACGCCCGCCCGGCTGCTCCGTCCGGACGGCCCCCCGGCCTTCGGACTGACCTTTTACGCCGTGAACAAGCGCGGTGAGGCCGGTGCCGCATCCATCCAGCCGACAAAGTACGCCGTCTACGACGGAACCGAAGCCGTCGCGCGGGACACCGCCTATCTCTACCCCCGGAAAAAGTGATGACTCGATCTGGCACGATGCGGTGGACGACGGCGGCCCTGGCCTGTGCCCTGGCCCTCTCTGCGGCGGAGGCGGCGGCGCAGGACCAGAAGGTCCCGTGGAAGGACAACCTCTACCCCTACCTCAGTTCCCAGGCCAACGACTTCCCGGTCTTCGTCATCCACTACGACCAGAACCGGGCGGCCGACTATTTCGACCGCACGACCTACTCAGGCCGGTTCTCGGTCGACGCCGGCGCCAGCACCCACGGCAGCCGTTTCGCCCTGGTCCGCTTCCACGCGCCGCTGCTGTGGAAGGACTGGCGCCTGATGGGCACCACCCTGGCGAGCCGTTCCGCGCGGTTCGGCTACTACGGCCTGGGCAATGACACCGATTACGACGAGGACCTGGAAGGCGACAGCCAGCCGTTCTACTACCGGGCCCGGCGGACCCGGTACGTGGGTGAAGTCGAAGTG
>JAOUIC010000420.1 GCA_029884275.1 Gemmatimonadota bacterium
CGCCTCGTCATCCTCCGACTCGCCCATGCGATAGGTCCGGAGCCTGGCCTCCTGCCCCTCGATCGCCACCCTGACAAAGCCCGCCTCGACGGCCTGGGTTTCCAGCCCGTCGAGCCCGAGGGCGGCGAATGGCCCGGAGCGCTCCGGCGGTTCGAGCTGCGCCGAAGCGACCAGGTCGCCGCGATAGGTGAAGTAGGCCGGGTGCTTGACGCCTCGCGGCGCGCCGAACACCGCCAGTGTCGTCCGGCCGCGCGCGCCCGCGGTCAGGAAGGTGTAGGGGCCGACGACGACCGGGCGGCCACGCGGGAGTGCCCTGCGCCGGTCGTCCAGGGTGAGCACCGCGAGTCCGTTCTCCTCCTTCACCGTTCCCGGCCCGAACTCCGCCAGCGGGACATCCGCCTGCCCGGCGCCGATCGTCAGACCCGGGCCGATCGGGTGGAGGGCCACGGCGGCGAAGGGAGAAAGCGGCGCTTCCGCCAGCCATCTCGCGAGGTCTCCCCGTTCCTGGCGCAGGGTCGGGGGAATCGCCTGTGACCACAGGTCGGCCGGCGCGGCGGAAAGCGAGAGGCAGATCATCCCCGCCACGGCGGTAGGGAGTGGAACTCGGGCGCAGGGTGCCATCAATTCAGGCCTGCCAGTCCCAGAATCGCTCCGGCCGAAGCGGCGCGAGCTCGCCGGCGTCCTCGTCGCCGTTGATCAGACGCGCGAGGAGGGCTCCGGTCACCGCGGCGAGGAGAATGCCATTCCGACCGTGCCCAGTGGCATACCAGAGCCCGTCGAGTCGCGGTTCCCGGCCGACGATGGGGAGACCGTCCGGCGTGACCGGCCGGAGCCCAGCCCAGGTTCGGAGGACCGCGCCGCGGGCCAGCGCGGGGCAGAGGGCCGTGGCCCCGGTGAAGATCTCCGCGATTCCCGCCGCGGATACCTCGGGGGCGAAGCCGGCGTGCTCCATGGTGCTTCCGAGGAGCGCTTCCCCGGCTCGAGGCACGATGTAGGTCGAGCGGCCGATGATGATTGCGGGCGGGACCCCATCGGGCCAGGTCAGGGCGGCCATCTGCCCCCGGATCGGTTCCACCGAGACCGGCCGCGGGAGCCCGGTGATCTCTCGTGACCAGGCCCAGGCGGCGATCACGACGTCTCCGGCGGTGTAGGTGGAAGTGCCACGCACGCCGCCGATCCGGTCGCCGAGCCGATCCAGGCCAACCACCCGGTCGCGGACGATCGTCACACCCAGGTGCTGTGCCTCTGCCTGGAGCGCCTCCACCAGCCGGATCGGGTCCAGCGCGCCATCGCGCGGGGCCCAGAGGCACCCCTGCGTCGGGCACAGCCAGGGCCACCGGGTCCGCACCTCGGCCGCGGTGTACCAGTCACACAGATGCCCCTGCTGCCGCTGCCAGCCGACGGTGGCGCGCAGGGATGTGGCCTCCTCCTCGTCGGTGGCCACCCGGGCAATTCCCTCGAGGTGGAGGCCGATGTCGACGCCGGTGTGTTCGAGAAGCAGCGGGCCGATCTCGGCGTAGCGCTCGCGTCCCGCAACGGACAGTTCGAGAAGGGGATCCTCGTGGTGGCTTCCGGCCTGGGCGGCGAGCATGCCCGCTGCTGCCCGCCATGCCTCGCCGCGCGCCTCACCGGCCTCGATGACAAGGACCTTCCGGCCGGTGCGCGCCAGCTCACCGGCACACGCCAGTCCGACCGGGCCTCCACCCACTACAATCAGATCAGGCGTCTGGGTCACGGGGAAACCATGGAAGGAAACTTTTTGAAACGTTGGCCGTACAAGGGCCCGAGACCGTTAGCCCTCGGAGGATAATACCATGTTCCGCAAGCTCTTTGGCTTCGCCGTTCTGGCCGTGGTGGCCTGGTTCGGGATTCATCTCTTCTTCGGCCTGATCGGATTTGCCATCGGGATCGTCGGCAAGTTGCTCTGGCTCGCATTCCTCGGCTTCCTCGTCTACCTCGTGCTTCGGGTCTTCGCTCCGGCGACCGCCGATCGGGTCAAGGAAACGATCGCCGGCAAGCCCGGTGGAGCCAGCTAGGAGGTCCATCCGGAATCGAAGAGGCGGCGCTCCACCCTGTGGGTGGGGCGCCGCCTTTCCGCTTCCGGCCTACCGGCCCTGGGAACTGTGGGCATGGACGATCCGCCAGGACGCGGTGCCCGGCCCACGAAGCATGACCAGGGTAGCCTGTCCCTCGGTGATGAGGTTCTCGTCCGCCGAGAACCACTGGTAGCGGAGGCTGGCCCAGGCGAACTCACCCACGACGTCCACGCGGGTCGAGCCGACGACCACTCGTCCGCGCTCCCCAACGCCGGCGAAGCGGGGGCTGCCGGTGCGCCGCCGTCCGTTTGCGATGATCTCGGCGTCGACGCTGTACAGTGTGTCGGCCTGCCCCGGAGCGCCATCCACTTCCACGGCGCTGGCGGCCAGCAGGGCGATCCGGTCCGCTACGGCAGGGTCGGGAGCGGGTGTTCCCGCCGGCGACCGGCCGGCGCAGGCCGCCGCGAGCATGGCGAGGACGGTGAGTTCAGCCAACAGCCAGCGCATCGTCCACTGCCCAGGCCAGGAGTGGGATCATGATCTCGTGGTGCCCGGTCAGCATGATGCCTGTCCCGCCGGACCGGGTGGGGCGCTCGACGACGTTCACCCGGGGCCGGTACTGGCGTATCATGTCGAAATCCGCGGCAAGGAACCCCGTGGGGCGCCCGTCATCGAGATTGCGGGCCACGCTGAGCGCCTTGAGAAATACCTCGGGCATGACCACCGCGCTGCC